>NZ_VYKE01000168.1:0-10430 GCF_032424515.1 Pseudomonas sp. JV245A | reverse complement strand
GGGCGGGCGGTTTGCAGCTGCCCGGCTTCGCTGGTCCAGTAGGCGATGTCGTTGAGCAGGCCGGCGTATTCACGGCGCTCGGTGGCGATGCTGCGAAAGTCATGGGTGACGAAGAAGTCTTCCACTTCGCGGATACCCGGCAGTTTGTCCTTGGCCGTGCGCAGTTGTTCGTGCAGCGCGCGGAACTCTTTCCACAGGCTGTCCGGGGTCGAGGCTGGCGCAGGCACAAAGGCATTGACGGTGATCGGCCCGCTGCCTTGGGTGAAGGGGCGGAACCACGGCGGGAATGTCTCCAGGGCCTGCAACCACTGCCGCCCGGTTTCCTCGCTGATGGGTTGCAACGGGGTGAATTCCATCTGGCCAAGGTCCTGGCGGTGACTGATGGCCAGCAACGGGTGTTGCGGATCGCGTTGGTCGATCAGCAGGTAGCGCCCGCTAAGTTGCCATTCGGATGGCTCCTTGCACTGGAAGCTCAGGGGCGTCAGGGTGATGCCGGGGACCAGGCTGTTGCTTGTGGGCCAGATGTCGTTGACCTGGATGTCATCGCCCGGGGACACACAGGCCCGCAGCTCTTCAGGGCTGAACAGAGCCATCGGCGGCGACTTGTAGACCCGCTGCCGGTACTGCAGGTCCTGATAGGCATTGAAGTAGAACAGCCCGCGGTACTGGCTCAGGACAATCCGCAGCGGCATCCGCGCCAGGCCCGGCAGGGGGAACGGCTTGAGCTCCAGGGTGGCGGTTTCCGGGTAGTCGAGGACGAAGTTGCGGCGCATTCCCGACCATTTGAACCAGGCCAGGTCCAGGTCGAAAGCCTGGGCCACGGGGGTGGCAGCCAGCAGTGCCAGCGCCAGGCCAAGCCCGCGAATGCCGATGCGCCGGGCGATGGCGCCTGAGAATAGCTTCAACGTTGCAGTCCCTTGCCGATAGAAAGCTCGGCAATGTAATGCAATCGGCACTGTTGTGCCGGGCTTTGTTTCAGAGGCGCAGCGGGTTCGGCGCCACGCCTCAAAGACGAAACGTCGTCGCCGGCGGTGGCGGCGCAAAGCCTTGCAGCACCTTGAGCATGTCGTCGCGCTTGCGCCGGGCCATGATCTCCAGCAGCCAGGTGTAGCCGTTGTTCTTGCAGTAGCGGCCGACGTTGGGGTCGGCGCCACGTTGTAGCAGCAGGGTGAACATGTCCAGGCTCTCTTGCTGGCTGACCCAGGGATTGATGACTTCGGGCGAGCCCTGTTCGGCGACGATCATCAGCAGGCTTTCGCGAATCGGCTGCTGTGCGCAGAAATCGCGGCCGTAGCTCAGGTTGAGGTTGGCACCGGCCGCCACCAGTTGCCGGGCAGCAGCGTAGTTGCCTCCCTTGAGCGCCAGGAATAGCGCGGTTACGCCGTCTGGCCCGCTGCGTTTGTCGAGGTCCTGGGGGTGCAGCAGCAGCCAGTTGAAGCGCTCGATGTCCTCGCGGTTTTTCGCCATTTCCTGCAGCGCGGTGCCACCCTGGGCGTCCTGCTCATCGATGGCGGCGCCGGCCTGCAACAGGAACCCAAGGCGCTTGGCCCGGTTCAGGTCGGGGTTGTCCTTGAGGTCGCGGCGCATGGCCAGGACCACCTGGGTTCGGCCGTTGTACTGGCCGTCGGGGCGGGCGCCATGGGCCAGCAACAGCCGGGCGATGTCCAGGTCTGGCTTGTCCAGCGCGTGCAACAGCACCGGGCGCCCGTCGGCGGCGATGACGTCGCCGCTCAGGCCGTTCTCCAGCAGGCGCCGGACTTCGCCCGCGTCACCCTGGTCCACCGCCGTCACCAGCGGCCAGGCGCTTTGGCAGGCCGGTTCGCTGGGTGCCTCAAGGTCCAGGCGTTGGGTGACCCTGGCAGGGACCCCAAGTTGGCGTTGCAGGCGCAGCCCGCAATACAGCCGATAGTTCTCCATGGCCCGGCCCCGGTGCCGGGTGTCCGCGGGCTGCTGTTCGTACAGGCGCCAATCCAGGTCCGCCAGATTGAGGTAGGTCGGCATGCGTCCCGGGTCGCGACGCAGCACGTACGCCAGCCAGGGGCGGGCGCTCTGCAACTGGCCGGCCTCGGTGGCCCAATAGGCGATGTCGTTGAGCAGGCCCGGGTAGTTACTGCGCTCGGGGGCGATCGCGCGAAAGTCTTGACGGCTGAAGAACTCTTCCACCCGAGCGATGCCCGGGGCCTTGTCTTTGGCATCGCGCAATTGCGTGTGCAGCTGGCGAAATTCTGTCCAGACCTGCTCCGCGCTGGGCGGCGGCGCATAGGGCTTGACGCTGAGCTGGCCGCTGCTGGCGTCAAAGGGTTCCAGCAGCTTCGGGTACTTCTGCAGGGCTTGCAGCCATTGCTGCTGCAGTTCGGGGCTGGTCGGTTGCTGCGGGGTGAAGTCGATCCGTGCCTCGCCCTGGCGCTGACCGATGGCCAGCAACGGCCGCTGGGGATCGCGGCTGTCCACCAGCAAGTAGCGATTGCTCAACTCCCAGCCTGGGCTCTGGCAGTCGAAACTCAGCTTGGTCAGGCTCAGGGCGGCTTCCAGTTGCTTGCTCGGCGGCCAGTTGTCGGTGGCCTCAACGGGTCGCTGCTCGGGCGCGCAGACCTGTAGCGCCTGGGCATCGAACAGCGGCAAGGGCGGCGACTTGTAGACTCGCTGCCGGTACTGCCCATCCGCATAGCCGTTGAGGTAGAACAACCCTTGGTATTGGCTGAGGATCACTCGGGCCGGCGCCTGGGCCAGCCCGGGCAGGGGAAAGGGTTCGAGTTGCAGCGTGGCGGTTTCCGGGTCGTCCAGGAGGATGTCGCTCTGCATCTCCCACCAGCGGATCTTGGACAGGTCGAACGCCTGGGCGACGGGGACGCCAGCCAGCAGCACCAGTGCCAGGCAAAGCCCGCGAATGCCGATGGCGTCTGTGAATAGGTTCAAGCGTGCAGTCCCTTGCCGGTAGAAAGGTCGGCAATGTAATGCAATCGCCAGCGTTGTGCCGGGTTTTTTGTCAGGGCCGGAACTGGCTCGGCGCCACGCCGCTCCAGCGGATGAAAGCATGGCGAAAGCTCGCGGTTTCGCTGAAGCCCAGGGCCTCGGCGATGCGGTAGATGGGCATCTGGTCTTCGCAGAGCATCTGCTTGGCGCGCTCGAAGCGCAGCTCGTCCAGCAGTTCCTGATAGCTGCACCCCAGGTCCCGCAGGTGGCGGCGCAGGGTCCGGGCCGAGCAGTTCATCTGTTCCGCCAGCCCTTCCAGGCCCGGTGCGGCGTCCAGCTGCGCCGCCAGCAACTGGCGGATGCGCCCCAGCCAGGCCTGGCGCCCGGTGAACTCGGTGTTCTGCTTGCGGCAGCGTTCGGCCATGGCCTGGTGGGTGATCACGTCCGCCAGGGGCAGGGGCTGGTCCAGCCAGCGCTGGTCGAAGGCGAAGGCGTTGCTGCTGGCGTTGAATTGCAGCGGGCAGTCGAAAGGTTCGCGGTAGCGTTGCTGATAGTCCGGGGCCGGGTAGTCGAAGCGCGCGCCCAGTAGCGGCAGGGCGTGGCCCAGCAGGTCGTCGCAGATGACCTTCAGCGACACCAGGCAGAACTCGGTATTGAACGCGGCCAGGGCCGGGTTTTCGCGGTAGTCGGCGGCGGTCAGCCAAATGCGCGAACCGTCGGTTTCCAGGCTCAGTTCGAAAAGTGTTCCCATCAGCGCCGGATAGCGCAGCGCCAGGCGCAAAGCGTCACCTAAGGTGGCACTGGTGAGCAGGGCGTAGCCGAGCATGCCGTAGGAGGAAACGTGCATGCGCCGGCCCAGTTCCAGGCCGATGTCCCGTTGCAAGGCCACGGCGTTGGCGCACACCAGCATTTCCTGGTTGGTGGTGATGCGAGTGTCGGCGCGGCTCAGGTCGGCGGGATTTATACCGCTGCCGGCCAACAGCGCGCCGCCGTCCTGGCCATGGTCCTTGAAGGTGTTGAGGATCAGGGAAACCGCATTGAGGGTGGTGAGGTGCGAGTGCAGCATGCGCAGATTCCAGCCTGGGAAAGACTGGGAACAGGAGCAATTTGCATGCCGCCCGCGATCAGACCGTGGTTTACCGGCCGGTGGGATGTGGCATTCCGAGCGTTGTGTGGCTAGTGACTTGGCGCTTTGATTGGTGCAACCTGCCTGCCATTCATCGCCTGAAGTGGCGGTGCAGCAACCTCGATAAAGGACTATGTATGACCCTCATCCCTGCGCGTTCCCTGCTTCTGGTCTCCGGCTTGCTCCTGAGTTCGCTGTGCCTGGCCGAGGCTGAGCCAGGCAGCGAAAGCACCATCAAGGACTCTGCCAAGTCAGCCGTCTCATCAGCCATTTCGGCAGGCAAGAACCTCTTGGGCGGCGTCAGCGAAGGTGTGCTCGACGGTCGCCAATCGGCGCAAGGCGTCGACGGTGCCTCGATCATTTCCTCTCGCGAGCAAATGAAAGGCCGCGTCGACGTTCAGGTGTTGAAGACTGAAGCCGTCGGCGACAGCTTCAACGTTACCCTGGGCTTCAAGAACAGCAGCGACAGCCAGTTGCGACTGATCAACCTCAAGCAGACCGGCGCCCTGCTGGCGATTGACCAGGACGGTTACGCCAACAATCTGACTGTCAGCCTCGACAACCCGGACGAAGTCACCATCCCGGCCAAGGCGGCAGTGCGGCAGAAGTTCGTGTTTGAAGGGCCGATCGAGAGCTCGAGTTCGGTGCGGGTCTGGGGCCAGGATTACTCGGTCAAAAAGTAACCTGACAGCCACCCTCTGCTCGCCGTCGAGCCGGCAGCTACCGCAGTAGCCACCGGCTCCCGAGCGCGAGCTTCAGCTCAACTCGCCACACAGATCGAGTTCCACCAGGCGCCGCACTTCGGCGCTTTCCAGCCCGGCACCGAGCAGCGCATTGAGCTTGCCGAACGCCGCTTCGCGGGTCATGCCGCCACCGGACAGCACGCCCACGCCGCGCAGGCGGCTGCCGGCTTCGTAGATGTCCAGCTCCACACCGCCTTCATGGCACTGGGTCACCGCCACCACCACGATGCCTTGCTCCTGTGCGCGCTTGAGACTGGCCAGGAACGCCGGGTTGTCGCTAGGACCGGTGCCGCTGCCGAAGCATTCCAGGACCAGGGCCTGGATGCCGCTGTCGAGCACGCCGTCCAGCAGCTCGGCGCCGATGCCGGGGAACAGCGGCAGCACGCCGACCTTGGCCAGTTGCCTGGCTTGGCGGTAATCCAGCCCGGCGGGAATCGCCTCGGCCCTGGCGCCGCCGCCATTGCGCTTCAGGGCGGCGAACGGGTGCCGGCCGAAACTGCGGATTTTCGCGCAGCGGGTCGGCGCCAGCAGTTCGCCGTGGAAGTACAGGTGCACCCCCGGCGCCAGGCCCTGGCCCAGGGCCAACAGGGCGCCGCTGAGGTTTTCCCAGGCGTCGCTGTCGGGCACGCCGGCCGGCAGCATCGAACCGGTGAACACCACAGGCGCGCGCAGGCCCAGCAATTGGAAGCTCATGGCGGCGGCGCTGTAAGCCAGGGTGTCGGTGCCGTGGAGGATCAGCACGCTGTCGCAGCCCTGCACCTCAACGGCTTCGACCACCGCTTCACGCAGGCGCTGCCAGTAGTCGGGGGTCATGTTGGCGCTGTCGATCAGTGGCGCCATCTCGCGAAAGCGCCAGGCCGGCACCACCAACTCGGGCTGGCTGTCGAGGTAGGCGCGCATCCGCACGTCGAAGCCGGAGGCCGGGGCCAAGCCGTCGGCGCTAGCCTGCATGCCGATGGTGCCACCGGTGTAGAGCACCATGACGTGCTGGGCGCCAGGGTAGGTCGAAGGGTTCATGGGATTCTCCGAAACGGTGAGTTCCTGTGGGAGCGGGCAAGCCCGCTCCGACATTTATCGCACTGTAACCGACGGGTGCAGAGGATGCGCCCGTCGTTCACCCGTCAGCGTTGCGCTGCGGGCACGCCTTGCGGCTCGGCCTCGGCGGTGGCCGAAGGTTCGGCGGGCCAGGCCTTCAGGTCCAGGTCCAGATCGGCGAACTTGCGCGAGTCGAACACCGGCTGGGCGACGCCGGCGCGGCGCTGCTCGTCGTAGTCGCGCATCACGCGCAGGCCGACCTTGAACAGCATGGCCAGGGCCACCAGGTTGACGAAGGCCAGGCAGGTCATGGTGATGTCGGCGAAGGCGAACACGGTCGAAAGGTCCTGCATCGAACCCCATACCACCAGCGCCAGCACCAGGCCGCGGAACAGCATCAGCACGGTGCGGTTGCGGGTGAGGAACTGCAGGCTGTTCTCGCCCAGGTAGTAGTTGTAGAGGATGCAGGTGAAGACGAACAGCGACAGCGCGACGCTGACGAACAGGCGACCCCAGTCACCGACCACGGCGGCCAGCGAGTTCTGGGTCAGGACGATGCCGTCACCTTCGAAGCCCGGGGTGTAGAAGCCTGACAGCAGGATCAGCAGCGCGGTGCAGGTGCAGATCACGAAGGTGTCGAGGAACACGCTGAAGGCCTGGACCACGCCCTGGGCGCCCGGGTGCTTCACGGCGGCCACGGCGGCGACGTTGGGCGCACTGCCCAGGCCCGCTTCGTTGGCGAACACGCCACGCTTCACGCCCATGACGATGGCGCTACCGAGCAGGCCGCCGAAGGCCGGGTCGAGGCCGAAGGCGCTCTTGATGATGGTTTCCAGCATGGCCGGCACTTGTTCGATCTGGGTGCCGATCACGTACAGGGTCACGGCGATGTAGGCCAGGGTCTTGATCGGGACCAACAGGTCGGACACTGCGGCGATGCGCTTGATGCCGCCGATGAAGGTAATGGCCAGCAGCACCGCCAGGACGATGCCGGTGTGGCTTGGGTCGAAGGCAAAGGCGTCCTGCAGCGAGTGCGTCACGGTGTAGGACTGCAGGCCGATGAAGGCGAAGCCGTAGGTGACCAGCAGCAGGATGGAGAACACCACCGCCATGCCTTTGCGCTTCAGGCCGTGCTCGATGTAGTAGGCCGGGCCGCCGCGGTACAGGCCGTCGCCGTCGGCGCGTTTGTAGACCTGGGCCAGGGTGCATTCGAAGAAGCTGCTGGACATGCCAACCAGTGCGGTCACCCACATCCAGAACACCGCGCCAGGGCCGCCCAGGGTCACGGCGATACCGACACCGGCGATGTTGCCTGCGCCCACCCGGCCGGCGAGGCTGAGCATCAGCGCCTGGAACGAGCTGAGCTGACCGCCGCTGCTTTTCAGGCTGTCGCGGAACACCGCGAACATGTGGAGGAAGTGGCGCAATTGAACGAAACGCGAGCGGATCGTGAAGTAGCTGCCGAGCCCGACAATGAGCACGATCAGCACTTTCCCTGAGAGGAAGTCGTTGATGACTTCGAGCATGGATTATTCCTCGCTGTTTTTTGTGTAGGCAAAAGCAGAGCGGACGGAAACATTCTGTTACACCGCTGATTGCACGCACGGCAAAGCGGTGGGGCGATTGTTCGTCCCGGTTCTCTATTCGCGGGTTGTTATTAGTTCGGGTTTCCCGTGGGTTTGAGCCTCGTTACCGACGGCTGACCACGTGAAGAGGGGGCGCACTATACCGGTGCGCGGGCTCGCCGTCTGCATATAGCGCGTCGAGCCGAGGAACGGCAGGCTGTACGGGGGGCTGAATCGGTTCTTGCGAGGCCCCGCAAAACCCCGCGAACAGAGGCCCGAAGCATCCCTTTGATATTGCTGCCAAGCCGTAGGAGCTAGCTTGCCAGCGAAGGGGCCCGTTTGAGCGGCGCCCGTCTTGAGGGCCTGTTCGCAGGCAAGCCGGCTCCTACGGGATTACAGCCAGAATTCCTCTCGGCGTTCTTGGAAGTCGTGCATTTCACCTTGCTCCAGCAACTGGCGAATCCACGGCCCCAGCAGATCCAGCGAGCTGTCCAGGGGGGTGGGCCGCTGCCAGCGTAGCGGCACCCGGGCGAAGCGCTGTTGGTTGGCGCTGACTTTTTCCAGGATCTGCCGGTCTTGCTTGAGGATCACCTTGAACAAGGGCTGCAGCACAGCGCGCTTGAGCCAGCCCGGCAAGCGGCCGCGGGCCGTGGCGATGCACGCGAACAGGCGCAGTTCGCCCTCGGCGGCCGGGCTCAGCCAGGCGCTCACCAGCAGGTTGAGCCGGCCCTGACGGTCGCGGTATTCGATTTCCGCCAGCCCCGGCAGGCGAAAGCGCCCCATGCTGAGGCCGCGTTCGCCTTCGAACAGCCGGGATATCAGCCCGGATTGGGTGCCTTCTTCGCTGTACTGCGCTTCAACCCCGTCTTCGAGCTGATGCACCCAGGCACGAATCCGCTGGCGCTGGCGGTCGTGGCGAATCCATCCGGCGTGCACGAAATGGGTGTGGAAGCCGTCGAGGAAGTTCTCCGCGGCGTCCTGCAAGCTGCACTGCACCCGGTCGCTGATCCAGAACACATCCAGGGCCTGGGCCTGCTCGGCGGCGGCCACCGGCGGGGCATTCGGCCGCTCGCTGGCGAGGCTGGCCCAGACCAGCCCCTGGGCTTCGCAGCTGTGCAGCGGCTGCAACAAGGGCTGGCTGCACCGCTGCTGCTCCTGGCCGGGCAGCTGAGTACAACGGCCCTGGGGGTCGAAGCGCCAGCCGTGGTAGGGGCACTGGAGCTGCCCGTCGCGCACCCGCCCGGCGCTCAGGGGCGCGAAGCGGTGAGGGCAACGGTCCGGCAGCACCGCGGCGGCGCCGTCGGCGTCGCGAAACAGCACCAGCGGTACGCCGTGCAGGGTGCAGGCCAGAGGTTGGCGTTGCAGCTGCCGGCTCAGGGCGACGGGCCACCAGCCCGAGTGACTGTTCACAATTTGAGCTTCCTCATCAGCGGTACGCCGATCCGTTGCAGCAGCAGGCCCATCAGTTGCCACACCAGGCGCCGCGACCAGGGCAGGTGGGCGACGTGGATCAGGCTGTATTCGATTTCGGGCTGGCCGCCGCGCAGGCGCTTGAAGGCGGCCGCGCCGGAGCTGAAGTTGAGCACCTGACGACGGTTCACCGCTTCTTGCAGGCACAGCCTGGTCAGTTGTCGGTACAGGCCGGCGCGCTGGGGCAGGGCGGTGTCGTAGCCGACGATGGGGGTGCTGATCAGCGCGCTGTTGGCGAACCAGCCCAGGGCGCCGTCAATGCGCCCTTCGGCGTTGCGCAGGGCGCGCACTTGCAGCCAGCCTTCGGCCTGCCCGCGTTGCAGCCAGTGGGCGCTGTAGTGGGGGTTCAGGCGGCTGTATTTGTCCAGGTACAGCAGGTTGTACAGCTGCTCGATGCGCTGGAAGTCAGCCTCATTCAGCTCGCTGCCGGGCACCACCGTATACGGGCTGCGGCGCAGCAGGGTGGCGTCCAGGCGGGTGTTGTGGTGGCGCAGGAAGGCTGAATTTTCGCCCTCGCGGCCGTCGAACAGGTACACCTGACGGCTGGGAATTGCCAGGTAGCCCAGGGCTTGCAGGCGCTTGCGCAGTTCGAGGTTGCTGAAGTCGTTGAGCGAGCGAAAGCCAAAGCCGTGGTCGGGAAACTCCCGGCGCAGCAGTTCGGTGATCGCCGGCAAATCCGAACCATCCCAATCGGCGGGGTAGAGGTTGGTCGACAGCAGCCAGTTGTTGACCTGCGCCAGGCGGTCGACCTTGGCCGCGCTCAGCAACCGGTCCACGCCCTGGGTCAGCAGCTTCAAGGGCCAGGCCAGCCAGGGCCGTCTCAGGCGTTGGAGTTCTTCCCGGGCGTAGCCGCTGTAGGCGGTTTGCGGCGAGACCACGTAGCAGTTATCCACAGGGTCGTGGCCGTGGTTGATGCTCACCGGGAACTGCTGGCGGCCGGTGTCCAGCAGGGCCAGGGCGGTGCTGACGTTGCCGATCAGCGCGCCGCCGGCGCAAGTGCGCACGTACTGCCGGGCGTGGCTGTCGCCGGCGCTCGGGGGCTCAAGGGCCAGTTGCTCGGGCAGCAGCAGTCTCATTGGCGCTGTGCCCCCAGAGGCTGGCCGTTCCATTCGATATCGGCGGTGGAGGCGGCCAGCAGCCCGCAACGGCGGGTCAGGGCGCGGCCAATGATCTCGCTCAGGCTCAGCAGCTGGGCGGTCAGCGGGCCGCGATCGCCGTCCTGGACGATCACGTCCCGGGCTTGTTGGTAGTCGTGCCAGAACGTGCGGCTCAAGGCCCGTTGCGGCGCCACCAGAAGCAGCATGGCCAGGGCGATCATCCGGGGTTCCAGGGTCGCCTCCAGCGCTGCGTCGGCTTCGTTGCCCAGCGCCGCTACCAACTGCACGCGCTGGTCGTCGAACAGGTGCACGCCGCTGGTGGCCCTGGGGTTGCACTCCAGGACATGGAAGCGGCCCTGGCGGTCCTCGATGAAGTCAAAACCCACTTGCCCGGTGTAGCCGGTGGCCCGGCCGAACTGTTCCAGAAACGCACGGATTGGCGCCGGGGCACAGCTGTGGAAGTAGATCCCCGAGCCGCGCC
>NZ_VYKE01000167.1:0-10443 GCF_032424515.1 Pseudomonas sp. JV245A | reverse complement strand
AGGGCAGGACCCGGTTGGGCGGGGTGGCGCTGGGAGCGTCGCGGAAGATGTCGATCAGTTGTTCAAAACGACGAAAGAGCATGGGGTCTGAAGCCCGGGGTACGGGCTCTCCTGTGCAGAAAACGGACGGGGCGCCGGGTAGGGCGCCGCCGTCGGGACAGGCTGCGAAGTATCAGTCGATACGCTTGGCCGACTTGATCAGTACCGGGTCGATCGGCACGTTCTGCATGCCCTGCTTGGTGGTGGTCTGGGAGTTGACGATCTGGTCCACCACGTCCATGCCGCTCACCACCTTGGCGAATACGGCGTAGCCGGCATCGCGGCCCGGGTCGAGGAAGGCGTTGTCGGCGACGTTGATGAAGAACTGGCTGGTGGCCGAGTTGGGGTTCGAGGTACGGGCCATGGACAGGGTGCCACGCACGTTATGTAGGCCGTTGGAGGCTTCGTTCTTGATCGGGTCGCGGGTGTCTTTCTGCACCATCTGCGCGGTGAAGCCACCGCCCTGGACCATGAACCCCGGGATCACCCGGTGGAAGATGGTGTTGGTGTAGAAGCCGCTGTCGACGTAGTCGAGGAAGTTCTTGCTGGAGATCGGTGCCTTGACCGGGTCCAGTTCCACTTCGATCTTGCCGAAGCTGGTGTCCAGCAGGACGTGGGGCGCCTTGGCCGGTTGCGCGGCCATCAGGTTGGCCGCGAAGAGTACGGAGCCGGCGACGAGGGCGATTTTTTTCAGCATGGGTCAGTGATCCTGGGTGGTGGTGTCGACTGTGGTCATGAAGTCCAGCAGGGTTTGGTTGAAGCGCTGCGGCTGGTCCAGCGGCGTGGCGTGTCGGGAGTCCTCGATCACCACCAGCCGCGCGTCCGGCAGCAGTTTGACATAAGCCTCCTTGAGCGCCACCGGGGTGTAGTCGCGGTCGGCGCTGACGACCAGGGTTGGACAGGTGATTCGCGACAGACGTTCCTGAACCCCCCAACCGACGATGGCGTCGAAGCTGGCGAGATAAGCACGTTTGTCGTTTTTTGCCCAGCGCTCGGCCATCTTCTGTCGCAGCTCGCCCTGCTCCGGCTTGGGAAACAGCCGCGGGCCCAGGGCCTTGCCGATGGCGCTCGGGCTCAGCACCCGGGCCAGGCTCCAGCGCTTGAACCACTGCCAGTAGTCGTTGGCGCTGCGCAGCTTGACCTCGGGGCCGCTGTTGACGATGCACAGGCTCTTGAGCAACTGCGGCTGGTCCACCCCCAGCTGGAAGCCGATCATGCCGCCCATGGACAGCCCGACGTAGTGGGCCGGGCCCAGGTTCAGGTGCTCGATCAGCGCCACGATGTCGGCGGTGAAGCCTTTGATGCTGTAGCGCTCCCGGGGCTTGTCGGAGCGCCCGTGGCCGCGGATGTCCGGGACGATCAGCCGATAGCGGGCCGAGAGCGCGGGGATCTGTTTTTCCCAGTCCAGGGCGCTGGAACCCAGGCCATGGACCAGCAGCAGGGGTTCGCCCCGGCCGTATTCCTCGTAGTGCAGGGTGCAACCTTCATGCTCGAAATAGGCCATGGCAGAACTCCTGTTCTGGTGGGTGGGGCGTCAGGCTTGCTCGGGGGCGGCAAAGGGCGCATCCAGGGGCGCGGTGTCGAAGGTGCGCAGCAGCTCCACGAGGATCTGCGTCGCCGGGCCCAGGGGTTTGTCCTTGTTGGAGTAAAGGTAGAAGGTCGGGTGGCGGCTGCCGCCCTGGTCCAGGGGCAGGACCTTGAGCAGGCCTTCGCGCAGCTCGCGCTCGATCAGGTGCCGGGGCAGCCAGGCAAAGCCCAGGCCGCTGCCGACGAAGGTCGCGGCGGTGGCCAGGCTGCCCACGGTCCAGCGCTGTTCGGCGCCGAGCCAGCCGACATCTCGCGGTTGCTGGCGGCCGGAGTCGCGGATCACCACTTGCAACTGGCTTTCCAGGTCCTGGAAGTGCAGTTCCCGCTGCAGGCGGTGCAGGGCGTGTTCCGGGTGGGCCACGGCGACGAACTCCACCGAGCTCATCTCGGTACCCAGGTAGCCGGGAATGTTGAAGCCGCTGATGGCCAGGTCGGCCACGCCTTCGAGTAGCACTTCCTCGACCCCGGACAGCACTTCCTCGCGCAGGCGCACGCGGCAGCCACGGCTTTGCGGCATGAAGGCGGTCAGGGCGCGTACCAGGCGCGCGTTGGGGTAGGCAGCGTCCACCACCAGCCGCACTTCGGCTTCCCAGCCCTGTTCCATATGGTGGGCCAGGTCTTCCAGCTGGCTGGCCTGCTTGACCAGTTGCCGGGAGCGGCGCAGCAACACGCCGCCGGCTTCGGTGAGCACTGCCTTGCGGCCGTCGATGCGCAGCAGCGGCACGCCGAGCTGGTCCTGCATGCGGGCCACGGTGTAGCTGACCGAGGACTGGGACCGGTGCAGCGCTTCGGCGGCCTGGGCGAAACCGCCGTGGTCGACCACCGCCTGCAGGGTGCGCCATTGATCCAGGGTCACGCGGGGCGCTTTCATGAGGGGCTCCTCTTGTCCTAAGCTGGCGCTCCTTACTGGAGACTGCCGAATGAGAAAATTCTGTTGTGTGTTGCTGGCTCTGTTGCCCTTGAGCGCCTGGGCCTATCCCATCGAAGTCGAGAAGCAGCTCAACGGCCAGAGCATCGATTACACGGCCTATGACACCGATGAAGACATCGGCTCCATCCAGTTGAACAACTACGGCAAGAGCGATGCGCTGTGCTCGGTGGTGTTTCGCAATGGCCCCGAAGCGCCGCGCACCCGCAAGGTGGAAGTCGCCGCAGGGCAGAGCAAGAACGTTACCGCCAAGTTCAATCGCAAGATCATCAAGCTGCGCCTGGACCTGACCTGCCAGGCCAAATGATCGAAGTGGGCCCGGCCCGGCCGGTTGCTGCAGGGCTGGCTCCGCTTATAAACGAATTTGTTGATTGGTTATAGCAGTTATTTGCGCTTTTTCATCGATATCACTCTGTTTAATCTGCGCTCCATCGACTTACGCATACCCCGATGGAGATTTGTGCCATGTCCCGCGTCCTGATCATTGAAAGCAGTGCCCGCCAGCAGGATTCCGTATCCCGCCAGTTGACCCAGACCTTTATCCAGCAATGGCAAGCCGCCCACCCGGGTGATTCGATCACGGTACGCGACCTGGCCCGCAACCCGGTGCCGCACCTGGATGCCAACCTGCTGGGGGGCTGGATGAAACCCGCCGAGCAGCGCAGCGCCGCCGAGCAGGACTCCCTGCAACGCTCCAATGAATTGACCGAGGAATTGCTGGCCGCCGACGTCCTGGTCATGGCCGCGCCGATGTACAACTTCGCCATTCCCAGCACCCTCAAGGCCTGGCTCGACCACGTACTGCGCGCCGGGGTGACCTTCAAGTACACCGACACCGGGCCCCAGGGCCTGCTCACCGGCAAGCGTGCCTACGTGCTTACTGCCCGCGGCGGTATCTACGCCGGCAGCACCGCGGACCACCAGGAACCCTACCTGCGCCAGGTGATGGGCTTTATCGGCATCCACGATGTGGAGTTCATCCACGCCGAAGGCCTGAACCTGGGGGGCGATTTCCACGAGAAGGGCCTGAACCAGGCCAATGCCAAGCTGGCCCAGGTGGCCTGAGCCGCGATTCTTGAGCCCAGGCGCCGCTCAGCGAAGGGCAGGGCGGCGCCGTTAATCCGCAGATAATCCACCGGTGTTCAAGTAGCGCCTGCGCATCCCCCTTCAAGCCGGTTCGCGCATCGAACCTCCCTTTGTACTGGTTGCTCCTTCAGTACCGACGCCCGATTGCACGCCTAGCGAGATCGGGCTTTTTTTTGCCCGGGATTTCATCTGAGGGGGCAAAACCGCTATCGTCGCCGCCATTCAAGACGAGGCGAACATGGGCTATCTACTTTTTGTCACGCTGATCCAGGCGTTTTCCTTCAGCCTGATCGGCGAATACCTGGCCGGGCATGTCGACAGTTACTTCGCGGTGCTGGTGCGGGTGCTGCTGGCGGGGCTGGTGTTCATTCCACTGACCCGCTGGCGCCGGGTGGCCCCGGCCTTCATGCGCGGCATGCTGCTGATCGGTGCGCTGCAGTTCGGCATCACCTACGTGTGCCTGTACCTGAGCTTTCGCGTGCTGACGGTGCCGGAAGTACTGCTGTTCACCATCCTCACGCCGTTGCATGTGACCCTGATCGAAGACGCCCTGAACCGGCGCTTCAACCCCTGGGGCCTGCTGGCGGCGCTGGTGGCGGTGGCAGGCGCGGTGGTGATCCGCTACGACAGCGTCAACCCGGACTTCTTCATGGGCTTCTTGCTGCTGCAACTGGCCAACTTCACCTATGCCGCCGGGCAAGTGCTGTACAAGCATCTGGTGGCGCGCTACCCCAGCGACGAGCCGCACTACCGGCGCTTCGGCTACTTCTACCTGGGGGCGCTGCTGGTGGTGTTGCCGGCGTTCCTGCTGTTCGGCAAGGCCCACTACCTGCCCGACGCGCCGCTGCAATGGGCGGTGCTGCTGTTCCTCGGCCTGGTGTCCACGGCCCTGGGCATGTACTGGTGGAACAAGGGCGCGTGCCTGGTGACCGGCGCCACCCTGGCGGTGATGAACAACCTGCATGTGCCGGTGGGGCTGTTGATCAACCTGCTGATCTGGAACCAGCACGAAGACCTGGGGCGGCTGTTGCTGGGCGGGTTGGTGATTCTGGGGGCGGTGTGGATCAGCCGCCGGGGCGCGGCGCCGCGCCTGACGCCCTAACCTGTAGGAGCCGGCTTGCCGGCGAAAGGGCCCGCAAGCGTTGCGTCTGGCCGGCCAACGCCTTCGCTGGCAAGCCAGCTCCTACCAGGTTACAGAGCCTGCTTCTCTACTGTCGGCACATGGCTGGCACCCAGCACCGCAGGCAGCAGGCCGGCCCGCAGGTCGGTGCCGCTGGGCTGCTGGTACAGGTTCAGGCCGAATTCCGGCATCACCGCCAGCAGGTAATCGAAGATATCCCCCTGGATGCGCTCGTAATCCACCCACGCGGTGGTGCGGGTGAAGCAGTAGATCTCCAGGGGAATGCCCTGGGCCGTGGTCTGCATCTGGCGCACCATGCAGGTCATGTTCGGCTGGATTTCCGGGTGGCTCTTCAGGTACGCCAGGGCATAGGCGCGAAAGGTGCCGATATTGGTCATGCGCCGGCGGTTGGCCGACAGCGCGGCGACGTTGCCCTGGGCTTCGTTCCAGCTTTTGAGCTCGGACTGCTTGCGCCCGATGTAGTCGGTGAGCAGGCGCACCTTGCTCAGGCGCACTTCTTCATCGTCATGCAGGAAGCGCACGCCGCTGGCGTCGATGTACAGGCTGCGCTTGATCCGCCGGCCGCCGGACTGCTGCATGCCGCGCCAGTTCTTGAACGATTCGCTCATCAACCGCCAGGTGGGGATCGAGACAATGGTCTTGTCGAAGTTCTGCACCTTGACCGTGTGCAGGGTGATGTCCACCACGTCGCCATCAGCGCCGACCTGGGGCATTTCGATCCAGTCGCCGACCCGCAGCATGTCGTTGCTGGTCAACTGTACGCTGGCCACGAAGGACAGCAGGGTGTCCTTGTAGACCAACAGGATCACCGCCGACATGGCGCCCAGGCCCGACAGCAGCAACAGCGGCGAGCGGTCGATCAGGGTGGCGACGATGATGATCGCGCCAAACACGTACAACACCATTTTCGCCAACTGCACATAGCCCTTGATCGAGCGGGTGCGGGCGTGTTCGGTGCGCGCGTAGATGTCCAGCAGGGCATTGAGCAGGGCGCTCAGGGCCAGGAGCTGGAACAGGATGGTGAAGGCCATGGCCAGGTTGCCGAGGAACAGCAGGCTGGTCTTGCTCAGCTCCGGTACCAGGTGCAGGCCGAACTGGATCACCAGGGATGGAGTCATCTGTGCCAGGCGGTGGAACACCTTGTTGTGGCGCAGGTCGTTGAGCCAGTGCAGGGCCGGCTGGCGGCCCAGCAGCTTGACCGCGTGCAGCACCAGGTAGCGTGCCACTCGTCCGACCAGCAGGGCGACCACCAGTAACAGGGCCAGGCCGATGCCGGCGTGCAGGAGAGGGTGTTGGTCGAGTGCTCCCCAGAGATCCTGGGTATTGAGCCAGAGCTGTTTGAAATCCATGGGCTAAAACGATTCTTCTATAAGGCACAGGAGGGGGATTAGAGCATTTAACCCTGGGAAAGTTACGGTTAAGGACAAATCGGTTAACAAAAAACCAACTCTTTGCCACCGTTTGCACAAAGAAACTCGGCCTTCGCGCTCGAAACCGGTACCCTATGCAGCTGTTTTTTTGCATATCTTCGAGGTAGCACCCGTGTTTTCCCAATTCGCCCTGCACGAACGCCTGCTCAAAGCCGTGGCCGAGCTTAAATTTGTCGAGCCGACGCCGGTGCAAGCAGCGGCTATTCCGCTCGCGCTGCAAGGGCGTGACCTGCGGGTGACGGCACAGACCGGTAGCGGCAAGACCGCGGCTTTTGTCCTGCCGATCCTCAATCGCCTGATCGGCCCGGCGAAGATCCGCGTCAGCATCAAGACCCTGATCCTGCTGCCGACTCGGGAACTGGCCCAGCAGACCCTCAAGGAAGTCGAGCGTTTCTCCCAGTTCACCTTCATCAAGTCGGGCCTGATCACCGGTGGTGAAGACTTCAAGGTCCAGGCTGCCATGCTGCGCAAGGTGCCGGACGTCCTCATCGGCACTCCGGGGCGCATGCTGGAGCAACTCAACGCCGGCAACCTGGATTTGAAGGAAGTCGAAGTGCTGGTGCTCGACGAAGCCGACCGCATGCTCGACATGGGCTTTGCCGAAGACGTGCAGCGTCT
Organism: Pseudomonas sp. JV245A; assembly: GCF_032424515.1. Classification (NCBI taxonomy): domain Bacteria; kingdom Pseudomonadati; phylum Pseudomonadota; class Gammaproteobacteria; order Pseudomonadales; family Pseudomonadaceae; genus Pseudomonas; species Pseudomonas sp. JV245A. The sequence continues at coordinate 3,614 of NZ_VYKE01000167.1, read as the reverse complement.
GGTGGACGAATGCCCGAACCGCCAGCAGACCATGCTGTTCTCCGCCACCACTGGCGGCTCCGGCCTGCGGGAAATGGTCGCCAAGGTCCTCAACAACCCTGAGCACCTGCAACTCAACAGCGTCAGCCAGCTGAACGAAACCACCCGTCAGCAGATCATCACCGCCGACCACAACCAGCACAAAGAACAGATCGTCAACTGGCTGCTGGCCAACGAGACCTACCAGAAGGCCATCGTCTTCACCAACACCCGGGCCATGGCCGACCGCATCTACGGCCGCCTGGTGGCCCAGGACTACAAGGCTTTCGTCCTGCACGGTGAAAAGGACCAGAAGGACCGCAAGCTGGCCATCGACCGCCTGAAGCAGGGCGGGGTGAAGATCCTCGTGGCCACTGACGTCGCTGCCCGCGGCCTGGACGTTGACGGCCTGGACCTGGTGATCAACTTCGACATGCCGCGCAGCGGCGACGAATACGTGCACCGCATCGGCCGCACCGGCCGTGCCGGCAACGATGGCCTGGCCATCTCGCTGATCTGCCACGGCGACTGGAACCTGATGTCGAGCATCGAGCGCTACCTCAAGCAGAGCTTCGAGCGCCGCACCATCAAGGAAGTCAAAGGCACCTACAGCGGGCCGAAGAAGGTCAAGGCCTCCGGCAAGGCGGTGGGCGTGAAGAAGAAAAAGACCGACGCCAAGGGCGACAAGAAAAAGGCCGTGGCCAAGGCCCCGACCAAGCGCAAGACCGCCAATCGGCCCAAGAGCGACAGCCTGGTCAGCCAGGATGGCCTGGCGCCGCTCAAGCGCCGCAAGCCACAGGCCCCCGCCGCTGAATAAGCCTGGCGCCTGATGCAGATGAAAAGCCCGGACCTGGTCCGGGCTTTTTGCTTTGCGGGTGTCAGCTCTCGGCCTTTTTCTCGGCAGTGGCCAGTTCCTTGAGCCGCTGGTCGATCAACTGGCAATTGTCCGGCAGGTCCTTGCTGGAGGTGCTCAGGTCCATCTTCTGCAGTTCGGCATTGATCTCCTTGGCCTTGGCCGGGTTCTGCTCGGTGATCTTGCTGACTTCCTGGGCCAGCTGTTCGCGCTTGGCGGTGGCTTCGTCCGGGGTGCAGGCCCAGGTGGGCAGGGCGAACAGCAGGCTGCTGGCGAGGGTAAGAATGCTCAGGTTCTTCATGGCGTAGGCCTCGTGATTCGGAACGGGCAGTCATCCGGTTGAGGCAGCGGAGGCAGGGAAAGTTCAGTTGGATTGAGCCGGTGGCCGCGGCTTTGATTGCCGTGCCTGATCAGGAATTCTTACTCGGCAATTCAGATGGATCTGATTTGCCGGCGTCGCCGATAGCTCTAGCATCCGGCCTTGTAGCAGGGCGCGTGCCCCGCAAAACCAGCCATCCATCGACGATGCTCGCGCTTAATTGACGTCAGAATGGTGGCACATTAACATCGCGCGCCCTTTCTCTACCCTTGCTGCCGTTTCGAAGGACCGAATATGTCTCTCTCCACCCTCGGGATGAGGTTGTGCTGTGCCTTGTCCTGCTTGCTGCTGGTCACTGCGCTGCCCAGCGCCACTGCCGCGCCGTTGCCGGGCCCGGCTTTCAACCCCGGCGACCAGGACCTGATCCGCGACCGCCAGAACCGCCTGCTGGAAGAACAGCAGCGGCGCCTCGAAGAACTCAAGGACCTGCCCGGCAAGAGCGCCGCGCCTGTAGCGCCCACGGCGCCGGCCGACAGCCGCTGCTTCCCGATCAAGGACATCCAGCTCAAGGGTGCCGACTCGCTGTCGGCTGCCGAGCGCGAGCGCCTGCTCCAGCCCTACATCGGCCAGTGCCTGGGGGTAGCGCAGCTCAATGCACTGCTCAAGGTCATCACCGACCGCTATATCGAAAAAGGCCTGGTCACCAGCCGTGCCTACCTGCCGCAGCAAGACCTCTCCAGCGGCCACCTGCAAGTGCTGGTGGTGGAAGGCAAGCTCGAAGGGCTCAAGGCCGCCGAAGACAGCAAGCTCAGTGCCCGTGAGCTGAACATGGCCTTCCCCGGCAGTAGCGGTGAGCTGCTCAACCTGCGGCAGATCGAACAGATGGTGGACCAGCTCAACCGCCTGCCGTCGAACCAGGCGCAGATGGAACTGGCCCCGGGCCAGGCCGTGGGCGGCAGCGAGGTCTTGGTCAAGAACAACGCGCAAAAGCCCTGGCGCGTTGGCCTATCACGCAGCAACGAGGGCCAGAAGAGCACCGGCGAGCAGCAGTGGGGCAGCTCCTTCGAATGGGACAGCCCCCTGGGGCTGGCCGACCAACTGGTGCTGCGCGGCGGCCACGACGCCATCAGCGACCACCAGAAAACCTCGCGCAACGCCATGCTCTATTACAACCTGCCGTTTGGCTGGTGGAACCTCAGCTACAGCTACAGCCAGAGCGAATACCGTTCCCTGGCCCAGGGCCAGGGCTTCAACTTCAAGCAGACCGGCGACAGCCAGAACCACCAGTTGCGCCTGGAGCGGGTGATCCATCGCGACGCCCTGAGCAAGACCTCGCTGAACAGCGGCCTGAGCTACCTGCGCACCAACAACTACATCGAAGACAGCAAACTGAGCAACAGCAGCAACCGCCTCAGCGAGGCGCAGTTCGGCATCAACCATGGCCGGCGCATCGGCAGCGGTTTTCTCAACCTCGACCTGGGGCTGCAGGACGGCATCGGCGCCTTCGATGCCCAGCGTGAAAACCAGCGCGACCGTTTCGGCAACCGCCAGGCCAACGCCCGTTATCGCAAGTACAGCGCCACCGCCAGCTACCTGCAGCCGTTCAAGCTGGGGGAAGAATCCCTGGTGTTCAGCAGCCTGGTCACTGGCCAGCGCAGCGAGGACGTGCTGTTCAGTTCGCAACGCATGAGCCTGGGCAGCCAGTCCTCGATCCGCGGCTACAAGGACCAGAGCCTGAACGGCGACAGCGGCTACTACTGGCGCAACGACCTGCGCTGGACTCGTCCGGTGGGCTGGGACTGGCTGCGCCCGGTGTTCGCCGAATACGGCGCGGGGCTGGGCTATGACTTCGGCGCGATCCGCAACGACCGCTACAACGCCGAGCAGCATGGCCGGGTCTCCAGCGACTCCATCGAATTCTTCGCCCGGGGCAAGCACCTTGCCGCCAGCGTGACCTTTGCCCATTCCCTCGAACGGCCCGAAGCCCTGAGTGAACGGGAAGCCCCGATCTATTTCCGCCTGGACCTGTTCCTTTAACTCCGCTCTTTGCCCGAGATATACGACATGGACGCTCGTCAGTTCGCCTTTCTGGCCCGCCAGCCTTCCGCCACCCTGCAAGCGCGGGATACGTTCTGGGGGCTGTCCAAACGCGGTCTGGCGTTCATCCTGGCTAACGTGATGTTCTGGCAGCCCGTGGTGGCGATGGCCGACGGCATCGTGGTCAACGGCAGCGGCACAACACTGGGACAGGCCGGCAATGGCGTGCCCATCGTCAACATTGCCACGCCCAATGGCAGCGGCCTGTCGCACAACAAGTTCAGCGACTACAACGTCGGCCAGCAGGGGCTGATCCTCAACAACGCCACCGGCCGCACCCAGGAAACCCAACTGGGCGGGATCATTCTCGGCAACTCCAACCTGGGT
>NZ_VYKE01000166.1:0-10452 GCF_032424515.1 Pseudomonas sp. JV245A | reverse complement strand
TGTTGCCGGCTGGAGCTTCCTGGAACAGGACGCTTTCACCTCTGGCGTTGAACACAGTGGCTTTCACGGTGTAGTCGCCGCCCTTGGCGATGGCGTTGAAGTGCAGGTCGACCTTGCCGTCCTTGAGGGTGTATTCGGACTGCATGCCAGTGATGGACAATTCGCCCGGCTTGGCAGCCTGCTCCTTGTCGATCATCACGTTGACGATGTCGCTGCCTTTCTTGACCAGGATGTCGTTCTTGCCGAAGTTGGGTAGCACTTCGTCCTTGTCGTTGAGCAGGCCCATCTGGTAGCCCTGCTTGGCAGCGTTGACCTTCTTGGCCAGTTCGTGCGGCCAGACGTCGGCCTTGGCCAGTTCGGCGGAGCTGATTTGCAGCACGATCTGCTTGGCGGCCTGTTCGCCTTGGGCATTGAACACCCGGGTCTTGACCTTGTCGCCGATGCTCAAGGCTTCCGGGTTGACCTGGCCGACAGTGGTCCAGCCCGAAGGAATGACTGCACCGTTGTCGATGTTCAGGTCGACCACTTGATAGAAGGTGGCGTCGGTGTCGTGGACTTTCCAGGTCGCCAGCACGACGTGGTAGCCGCTGCGGTCGGACGGAATGTTCACGGTGTGCTTGGTGGTCTCTCCAGCTTTCGCCGGAACGTTGAGGGCTGGCCATGGCTCATCCAGCAGTGGGGTGCTTTCGAAGGAATCACGGGTCAGTGGCTGGTTGGGGTTCCAGTCTTTCTTGGTGATGTAGAACTGCCAGTAGCGAGTGGCGTGGGGAGCGGCGTACTTCCAGGCGAAGGTCTGCGGGCCTGGCTTGATGGTATTTTTGGTCCAGCGAGTACTGCTTTGTTCGTTGATCGCGGAGAAACGATCCAGGCCGCCGGCAGGAATGGTGCCGTTGGCCGGGCCGCACTTGGTGAAGTCACCGGTACAGGCCTGGGCGGCGCTTGGGAAGTGCGAGAAGCCGCCTTCGAACTTGCGGCCGATGTACTCGGTGCTCTGTGGCTCGTAAGCCACCGCTCCGCAGTTGCTGTTCTGGTTCAGGCCTTTCTCGTTGCACATGTAGGCACGGGACTTGGGGCTCTCGATGTAGCCGTGAGCGCAAGCTTGCTGAGCAGCAACGCCGGCAACGCTCATGGCCAGGACCAGAGGCAGCTTGAAGAACGAGCGAACTCGGTTGGATTTGATCATTGTTAGATCCTTGAGCAGATAGAAGGAAATGCAGGAGTTCTCGGGGGCGCCACTGGGGACCGATCTGAGGGGACGGTTGGCATCCGTGCCAGAGCTGCCCTGGGAACGACCAAAGGCTACGCGGCAGGGTCTGGGAGGGGACATGGGACGAGTACGAGAGTCGCCAGCTAGCGCTGTTGGGCAGCAAGGGCCAGGCGTGCCGGGCGTTTTCGCGCGATTGCCAGCACTGGTACGGAGCGTGCTTTGTACGCAGAAAAAGCGTGGCATTCGCATGCCACGCTCCAAGGTGAAACCTTCACCACTGATGGTTACTGGCGATCCCAGGCCATGGTCCAGTGACTACCGGTACCTGGCTCGTAATGCGTCGCTCCGGCCTTCCACTGCACGCAGTAGCCGCTGTAGGGGAAGGGCTTGCACTTGTAGGTATTGCCGTCCTTGGGTTGCAGCACCAGGGTGCCGGCCTTGTAGGTGCTCAAGCCTTGGGGGAAGACGTGATCGTACTTGCCGCCTCCCTCACCGCCACCGCCGCTTTCCTCCTGTTTCAGGGAGAAGCTGGCAGTCTGCTGCAGCACTTCGCCTTTCTTCGACGTGGCTACCACGACCAGGTCGTATTTGCCGGCGCTCTGACCGGTCAGTGTCATGGAGAAGTGCGGGGTATTGCCGGCTGGAGCCTGTTGGAACGCCACGCTTTCACCCTTGGCGTTGTACACAGTGGCTTTCACGGTGTAGTCGCCGCCCTTGGCGATGGCATTGAAGTGCAGGTCGACCTTGCCGTCCTTGAGGGTGTATTCGGACTGCATGCCAGTGATGGACAGTTCGCCCGGCTTGGCAGCCTGCTCCTTGTCGATCATCACGTTGACGATGTCGCTGCCTTTCTTGACCAGGATGTCGTTCTTGCCGAAGTTGGGTAGCACTTCGTCCTTGTCGTTGAGCAGGCCCATCTGGTAGCCCTGCTTGGCAGCGTTGACCTTCTTGGCCAGTTCGTGCGGCCAGACGTCGGCCTTGGCCAGTTCGGCGGAGCTGATTTGCAGCACGATCTGTTTGGCGGCCTGTTCGCCTTGGGCATTGAACACCCGGGTCTTGACCTTGTCGCCGATGCTCAAGGCTTCAGGCTGGACTGCGCCGACAGTGGTCCAGGTCGACGGAATGGTGGCGCCATTGTCGATGTTCAGGTCGACCACCTGATAGAAAGTGGCGTCGGTGTCGTGGACTTTCCAGGTCGCCAGCAGCACGTGGTAACCGCTGCGGTCGGACGGGATGTTCACGGTGTGCCTGGTCTTGCCGCCCGCCGCGGTCGGGGCGTTCAGGGCTGGCCATGGCTCGTCCAGCAGAGGTGTGCTTTCGAACGAATCACGGGTCAGTGGCTGGTTGGGGTTCCAGTTTTTCTTGGTGATGTAGAACTGCCAGTAGCGGGTGGAGTGGGCCGCCGTGTAGTGCCAGGTAAAGGTCTGCGGGCCCGGCTTGATGGTGTTCTTGCTCCAGCGCGTGGCGGTCTGCTCGTTGAGCTCCGAGAAACGCGCCAGGCCGCCGGCAGGGATGGTGCCGTTGGCCGGGCCGCACTTGGTGAAGTCCCCAGTGCAGGCCTGGGCGTTGCTTGGGAAGTGCGAGATGGACCCTTCCCCCGGGCGGCCGATGTACTCGGTGCTTTGTGGCTCATAGGTCACGGCGCCGCAGTTGGCGTTGAGCTTGCCACCATTGGTATGGCACATGAAGGCGCGGGATTTCGGGCTCTCGATATAACCGTGAGCGCTGGCTTGTTGAGCCGCGAGCGCAGCCATGCCGATGGCCATGGCCAGCGGAAGCTTGAGGAATGAACGGGCTCGGTGCAACGTGATCATCGATTGATCCTTAGTTGGGAATTATTGGATTCAACACGCGATCGTGGGGAAGGATGTGCAGCTGGCACCCCTGTCTTGCGCCCCCCGAAAGCAAGCGCAAGGGTAGGAAGGGCGGGCGCCACTTCACATGGGACAAGTACGAGAGTCAGTCAGCGGCGCGCGAGCAATGCCCCTGGACCAGGGCCGGAGGGGCTGGCGCAGGGCCGCCAGGTCGGCCTTGGCCTGTTCGAAGATGCGCTCCATGCTGTGCAACAGGTCGGCCTGGCAACGGCGGACTGCCTGTGGCTGTCGCACGTTGACCTGGCGCAGGGCCTGGCAGGCCGCGGCCATTTCGCTGGCATCGATCAGACAGGCCACGCCGGTCAGGCGGTGGCTCAGGTCACCGATGGTCTCCGTCATGGCGGCCAGGTCGGTGTCGCGTATCTGCTGGATCTCTTGCTGCAGGTTTTTGGTCAGCTCAAGGAGAATGCGCCGGCGCAGGATCGAACTGTTCCGGCCTGCTTCATCCAGGTGGTCGAGGCTGAAGGCGCGAATATCCCGAGGCTCTTCCTCGACCGGCGCGTAGTTGTTCAGGACTTCCTGCAGGCGTGCCAGGGTCACCGGCTTGATCATCAGGTCGTTCATCCCGGCGTTGGAGCACTGGGTGGCTTCATTGCTCAGGGCACTGGCGGTGTAGCCGATGATCAGCCGCTGGGGCAGCCCCAGGCGCCGTTCATCCTGGCGCACGGTGCGAGCCAGGGCGTAGCCATCCATGCCCGGCATGTTGCAGTCGCTGATCAGCACGTCGTAGGTGGATTCGCTCAGGGCCAGCAAGGCCTGTTCGCCGCTGCACACATGTTCTGCCTGATGCCCCAGGCGACCCAGTTGCAGAGTCAGCACCAGGCCGTTGGTCGACACATCGTCCACCACCAGGACTCGCAGGGCCTTGGCCTCCTGCTGGTCGGGTAACAGGGGCTCGTCCACTGGCCCTGGGGCCAATTGCCAGCTCAGGGGCAGTTCCACACTCACGCAACAGCCCTGGCCGGGCTGGCTTTCCAGCCAGATATGCCCATCCATCAACTGGGTCAACTGATTGCAGATGCTCAGGCCCAGGCCCGAGCCGCCGTAGAGGTGGGCGGTGCGCGCGCTGGCCTGGCGATAGGGCTCGAAGATCTGTGGCTGCAAGGCCAGGGGAATGCCGATCCCGGTATCGCTGACGCTCAGGGTCAGCAGGCTGACGCCTTCGCGCAGGACACTTTCGCTGACTCGGACATGGATGCCGCCCTGGTCGGTGAACTTCAGCGCATTGCTGATCAGGTTATGGAAGATCTGCTGCACACGCAGCGAGTCGACCCAGTACAGGCGCTGGCGGTCGGCATGGTAGTCGAAGTGCAGTTGCAGGTTTTTCTCCCGCGCCTGGGCGGCAAACAGGCCGAGGCTGTTGGTCAGCAACGGCTCCAGCGCGGTAGGGTGCGCAGCCAGCTGCATCAGGCCGCTCTCGATCTTGTCCAGGTCGAGGATGTTGCCGATCAGGTCGATCATCGAAGTCGCCGATTGTTGGGCCACCCGCAGGTTGTGCGATGGCAAGGTGCGGCTGCTGGTTTCCAGCTCCAGCAGGCCCACCAGAGCGTTGAGCGGAGTGCGCAGCTCGTGGCTCATGGACGCCAGGAATTCGCTCTTGGCCGCGCTGGCCTTGAGTGCCACCTGCTTGGCTTCGCGCAACTTGATTTCCAGGTGTTTGCGCTCGGAGATGTCCAGCCAGCCGCCGAGCAGTCCCTGTAGCAGGCCCCGGGCGCTGTAGAAGGGGACCAGCCATTGGTACAGGTAATGTTGTTCACCCTTGATCACCAGGCTGGTGTCGAGAAAGCGCGGCCGGTGGTTGTGCAGCAGTTGCTGGTGCTCGTCCTGCAGGACCTGGGCGAACTCCGCTGGCATGTTCAGTTGTTCGGTGGGGAGGCAGCCCTCCACCTGTTCCTGGGAGGTGCTGAAGAACTCCTCGTAGGCGCGGTTGCAGGTGCTCAGGCGACCATGCAGGTCGCAGACGTAGAGTGGCGTCGGCAGACCGTTGAGCAGGGAGAACTGGAATGCCAGCTTGTCCTGCAGCCGGGTCTGGGCGCAGATCCGTTCCTTGACCTGGATCTTCAGCCGCCAGTTCCACACCAGGAACAGGGCGAAGATCACCAGAGCCCCGACGCCGACGTGCCAGGCCTGCTCTGCGGCCCATTCCCAGAAATTCTCCCGGGGGCGTTCGGCCACCACCTGGATATCACTCAGCGGTGCGCGGGACAACGAGTCCAGCAGCTTGTCGAGGATACCCAGCAACTCGCCGGAGCCTTGGGCCACGGCGAACTGGTGGGGGCTGGGCGTGGCCTTGATCGACAGGCCGTATTGCAGGCCTGGGCCAGGCTGCATCGGGTCGCTAGCGGGGCTGTCCAGGGTCGCGTCGGCCCGACGCAGGCGCACCAGGTCAAGGGCCTGTTGGAAGTTGTCGGTAAGCATCAGTTGGATCTGCGGATAGCGCAGACGCAAGTGTTCAAGCAGCGGGTGCTGGCGCGGCAGCGAAAGGGTGTGCCCCTCCATGGCCTCCAGGGAACTGGGGGAGCTGTCTCCGTTGCGGATGATGAAGGTCCAGTTGCGGGTGACATAGGGCTGGCTGAAACGTATCCCGCGGGAGCCGTCGGCAATCGCCAGCGGGCGGCTGGCCAGGTCGACGTGGCCTCTGGCCAGTTGCTCCAGGTCGTGGGACCGGGACTGGCTCGACTCGATGTTCAGTTCCAGGCGAAAGGCATCGGCGAGGGTCTGCAGCAGCTCGACGCTGCGACCGGACCAGCGCCCGTCGCTGGTGCGATACAGGTACGGCGGCGCTTCATGGGCCAGCAAGTTGATTTGCCCGTGGTCCTGTAACCACCCCAGTTCCTGGGGGCTGAGCATGAACGTGTCGATCGGGGAGTAGGGGAACGGCCCGTGGCTAGCCTGCTGTTGGAGCTTGAGCTTCTGGGCCTCGGGAATGCTCTGCAGCGCATGGTTGAGCAGGGTCAGCAGGGTGAGTTCATCACGGCGCACGGCGAAGGCGAAGCCGGTGTCGGGCAGTTGTGCGGAAAACTTGTTGTGCAGAGCCAGGTCCGTACGTGCCTGGAGGTACAAGCCGGAGCGGAACTGGTCGCCGATGAAGGCGTCCGCTTCGCCCCGGGCCAACTGCTCGAGGGCCAGCGCCGTGGTACTGACCTCGCGCAGTATGCTCAGGGGGTAGGCCTTGCGGACCCGATTGCTGTCCAGGTAGTTCTTTAGCACCAGCACCTGCTTGCCTCGCAGGTCCAGGGGCAGGCTGCGGTCACTGGAGCGGCCGACAATGATGGGCTGGTTGCGCAAATAGGGCAGGCTCAGGCGCAGCTCCGGATTGGCTGCTTCAAAATCGCTGGCCCTCGGCAGCAGGTCGATCCGCTGCTCCAGCAGCGCATCCACCGCCGCCTGGGGCGAAGGCAGCTCGACGTTTTCGAAGTGCAGGTCCAGTTGTTCACCGATGAGTTGCAGGTACTGGTCGGAGATGGCCTTCAAGACCTGATTGCCGGCGCTCTCCATGGGCCGATCCGGCGGTACGATCCGCGCCACCTTGAGGCGCTTGCGCGGCAGACTGTCGCGCAGCTGCAACAGTTTGTTCAGCGGCAGGTTGCTGTCCCGGGTGGCTGGCGGCAGGTTGTCGGCGTGGGCTGTGGCCAGGGTTGGCAGGCTGGCCAGCGGGATAAGCAGCAGGCAAAAGCGCTGCATCCTCCGGCGCACGAAGGAAAGCGAAAAGAGATACATAGAGGGGGGACTCCGGGATGTGCCGCGCTTGCAGCTCAGGAAAGGCCGTGCTCCTGGATGTACAGGAACAGGCTGGCAGAGGTGTCCAGGCCGAGCTTGCGCATGGCGCTGCTTTTTTGCGTGCTGATGGTCTGCTTGCTCCGGGACAGATGCAGGGCAATGGCACCGATGCTCATGCCGGTGCCGTACAGGCGTAGTACTTCGACTTCCCGGGCCGAGAGTTGCTCCGGTTGCAGCAACGGCTTGCCGTGCAACGCGGCGCTGGAATCCAGCAGGTGCTGGATCGACGCGGAGACGAAAGGCGCACGCGGGCTGGCCGCCACGGCCTTGGGCAGGTCGTTGAGCAGGCCGCGCTTGCTCACCAGGCCCTGGATGCCCAGCTTGAGCACGCTGCTGATCAGCGCCGGGTTGTCGAGCATGGTGACCACCACGATCGCCAGCTGCGGGTACAGCGTGCGCAAGCGGCGGATCAGGCGGATACCGTCTACCTGCTCGCCGCCGGGCATCATCAGATCCGTCAACAGCAGGTCGCAGGGGTGACGCTGCAGGTTCTCCAGCAGGGCTTCAACACTGTGGGCCTGGGCGACCACGTCCAGGTTGGCGCGGTTCTCCAGCAGGGTGTGTATCCCAATCAGGGTCAGGGGATGGTCATCGGCTATCTGGACGCGGATCGACATCGTTTTTCGCTACTCGGCTTTTCGACAGGCATGAGCACCCAGCAAAGCGCCGGCTTCCTTTGGTTGGAGTAGGCATTTTGCTAGTGGGTTCGTCAGAGGTTTCGCAGGGTATCACTGAAATTGGCGTCAAAAAGCTGCTGAGGCGCTTTTAAGAATCGTCTTATGTTTGCTAAGAAATGTCCTGTAAATATGTAGGATGCGTAGCTGATTTGTAGTGTGAAACGCCTCTGGATTGGGCTCTCAGCGGTGCTTTTCTGCTTCGTTTCTGGCGTTTTTCAATCCTGAAGGCGCTTTCGGGATGGGGCTCATTCCAGAGGCGGCAGGCGCCGTTTGATCGGCGATTTCTTGACAATCGCGGTGTTGGTTTCGGCGTAGTGATTGAGGTGGTCCAGCAGGCTGTCCAGTTGTTCCATGGAGCGCACCTGGAGACGGGCAATGAAGCAGTCGTCGCCGGTGACCTTGTCGCATTCGGTGAACTCGGCAATCGCCAGGATCTGCCGTTCGACCTCCTGCAACTTGCCCGGCAAGGGGCGGATGCGGACGATGGCCTGCAACTGGTAACCGAGAAACCTGGGGTCGATCTCCAGGGTATAGGCGCTGATCACGCCGCGTTCTTCCAGCCGGCGCAAGCGCTCCGAGACGCTGGGAGCGGACAGCCCGCTGATCTGCGCCAGGGCTTTGAGGGAGCGTCGCGAGTCTTGCATCAGGGCGCTGATCAGGGTTTGGTCGATGGCATCCAGCATGGCGATCTCGTTAGGTGAATGGGCTCTTTGGCCTTGATAAAAAAGGTCTGAATCGATTCTAGCCCAGGTTTTGATCTGGCGATGGGCTCTGCTGGCTGGGCATAATTTGCCCACTTGCAAAGGAGCCTGATGATGGATGCACAAACCCGACGCGGATCATTGGAAATGACCGCTGCCATGCTGATTTCCGGAACCATTGGCTGGTTCGTCCTGGTGTCCGGGCAACCGGTGCTGGATGTGGTGTTCTGGCGGTGCCTGTTCGGCGCCGGGACCTTGCTGCTGATTTGTGGAGCTTTCGGCTTTTTGCGTAAGAACATTCTGAGCAAGCGCGCCTTGATCCTCGCGGTGCTCAGTGGCGTGGCCATTGTCGGCAACTGGGTGCTGCTGTTCGGCTCCTACTCCCGGGCTTCGATCGCCATCGGCACCGCGGTGTACAACGTTCAGCCGTTCATTCTGGTGGCCCTCGGGGCGTTGTTCCTGGGAGAAAAGATCACCCCGCAGAAGCTGTTCTGGTTGGGCCTGTCGTTCGCCGGAATGCTGGCCATCGTCAGTGCCCACGGCAGCCAGGGCGAGGAGGGTGGCGACTACCTGTTGGGCATTGCCCTGGCCCTGGGCGCGGCGGCGCTGTACGCCTTCGCCGCGCTGCTGATCAAGCGCTTGAGCGGCACGCCGCCGCACCTGATCGCCCTGATCCAGGTCTGCACCGGGGTGCTGTTGCTGGCGCCCTGGGCCAACCTCGGCGCGCCACCCCAGCAGGCCAGCGCCTGGGCCAGCCTGCTGACCCTGGGCATTCTCCATACCGGGGTGATGTACGTGCTGCTGTACGGGGCGATCCAGAAACTGCCGACGGCCCTGACCGGCGCCTTGTCGTTCATCTACCCGATTGCGGCGATCCTGGTCGACTGGGTGGCCTTCGGACACCGCCTGGGGCTGCTGCAATGGGTGGGCGTGGGGGCGATCCTGCTGGCCGCGGCCGGCATGCAGCAGGGCTGGACCCTCAAGCGCCGGCGCAGCGTTTTGCAGTAGGCGCTACAGGTTCTGGCGGGGGCCTGCAATAGGCTCCCCCGGGCCTGGCCGGGGCCCTGGCATGGGCCCTGTACCGGTCGGCGCCTGGCCTTGACAGGCCAACCCGCAGGGCTAGATTTTACCCTGCGCTGAGGCTTTTCCAGCGCACTTGCCCCCTGATCCAGGCCCCTGGGCATCCTGCCCTGGCGCGCCTCGGTCACCCGCAACCACCGGTTCGCGTCGTGCAGCGCCGGGCCGGCCCTGGAGCGCTCATGAGTACTCGACGCAAGGTTCCCGGAATCCGCAACTACGATGGTCCCGCCGGTGGCTGGGGGGCGCTCAAGGCCACTGCGACCGCGGTGCGCGAGCAGATGGACACCCTCAAGGCGCCGCTGACCCTGATGCGCACCAACCAGCCCGACGGCTTCGACTGCCCGGGCTGCGCCTGGCCGGACAAGGAGCACAAGTCGACCTTCCAGTTCTGTGAAAACGGCGCCAAGGCGGTGACCTGGGAGGCCACCAACAAGCGGGTAACCCCGGCGTTCTTCGCCCAGCATCCGGTGACCTCATTGCTGCAGCGTTCGGACTACGAACTCGAAGACCTCGGGCGCCTGACCGAGCCCCTGGTCTACGACCGCGCCAGCGACACCTTCAAGCCTGTGGCATGGCAGGACGCCTTTGCCCGCATCGGCGAGATCCTGCGCAGCCTGCAGCCCGAGCAGGTGGAGTTCTACACCTCCGGGCGCGCGTCCAACGAAGCGGCCTACCTGTACCAGCTGTTCGCCCGGGAATACGGCTGCAACAACTTTCCCGACTGCTCGAACATGTGCCACGAGCCCACCAGCGTCGGCCTGCCGCGGTCCATTGGCATCGGCAAGGGCACGGTGTCGCTGGAGGACTTCGACCTCTGCGAGCTGATCATCTCCATCGGCCACAACCCCGGCACCAACCACCCGCGTATGATGGGTACCCTGCATGAAGCTTCGCGGCGCAAGGTGCCGATCATGGTCTTCAACCCTTTGCGCGAGCGTGCCCTGGAGCGGTTCGCCGACCCGCAGAACATGGTGGAGATGGCCACCTACGGCTCCACCCGCATCGCCTCGTCGTACTTCCAGGTCAAGGCCGGCGGCGACGCGGCGGCGATCAAGGGCATCATGAAGGCGCTGCTGGCCCTGGAGGACAGCCTGGGGCAAGTCCTGGACCAGGCATTCATCGCCGAGCACACC
>NZ_VYKE01000165.1:0-10457 GCF_032424515.1 Pseudomonas sp. JV245A | reverse complement strand
GGGGCTCCTCAGGCGAACTGCATTTCAGGCACGTGGTCCGGCACGATCAGCTTGCCGGCGGTCTTGCTGACGATTTCCTCGACGCTGACCCCGGGGGCGCGCTCCTTGAGGATGAAGGCGCCGTTCTCGATCTCCAGGTACGCCAGATCGGTGAGCACGCGCTTGATGCACTGGGCGCCGGTCAGCGGCAGGCTGCAGCGGCTGAGCAGTTTGGATTCGCCGTCTTTCGAGGCGTGGGTCATGGTGACGATGATGTTCTCGGCACCGGCCACCAGGTCCATGGCGCCGCCCATGCCCTTGACCAGCTTGCCGGGGATCATCCAGGAGGCGATGTTGCCTTGCACGTCCACTTCGAAGGCGCCAAGCACGGTGAGGTCGATATGGCCGCCGCGGATCATCGCGAAGGATTCGGCGGACGAGAAGATCGAGGCGCCGATGCGCGCGGTGACCGTTTGCTTGCCGGCGTTGATCATGTCGGCGTCGACTTCGTCCTCGGTGGGGAAGGCGCCCATGCCGAGGAGGCCGTTTTCCGATTGCAGCATGACTTCCATGCCGTCGGGGATGTAGTTGGCCACCAGGGTCGGGATGCCGATGCCGAGGTTGACGTAGAAGCCGTCCTGCAGTTCGCGGGCGACGCGCTGGGCCATTTGTTCGCGGGTAAGAGCCATGTTTGTTGTCCTTTTATTCGGGCTGGGGAAGGGCGATCACTTGCGCACGGTGCGCTGTTCGATGCGCTTCTCGAAGGTGCCGCAGATGACCCGGTCGACGTAGATGCCGGGGGTGTGGATCTGCGTCGGGTCCAGCTCGCCCGGCTCGACGATTTCTTCCACTTCGACCACGGTGATCTTGCCAGCGGTGGCCGCCAGGGGGTTGAAGTTCTGCGCGGTGTGGCGATAGACCACGTTGCCGAAATGGTCGGCCTTCCAGCCCTTGACGATGGCGAAGTCACCGGTGATGGACTCTTCCATCAGGTAGGTGCGGCCCTTGAATTCGCGGGTCTCCTTGCCGTCGGCCACCGGGGTGCCGACGCCGGTGGCGGTGAAGAAGGCCGGGATCCCCGCGCCGCCGGCGCGCATTTTTTCCGCCAGGGTGCCCTGGGGGGTCAGTACCACTTCGATCTCGCCGCTGAGCAACTGCTTCTCGAACAGCGCGTTTTCACCCACGTAGGAAGCGATCACCTTGCTGATCTGGCGGTCTTCCAGGAGCACGCCCAGGCCGAAACCGTCGACCCCGCAGTTGTTGGACACCACGGTCAGGTCGCGGGTACCACGGCGCTTGATCTCGGCGATTAGGTTTTCGGGGATACCGCACAGGCCGAAGCCGCCGGCGATCACGGTCATGCCGTCTTGCAGACCTTCCAGGGCTTCCTCGTAGGACGCCACGCGCTTGTCGAAACCTGCCATTTGCACCTTCCTCTTTCTTGTTCGTTGGCGGCTGGCCAGCCGTTTGCGGGCCAGTGTTGCGCTGCGGGATTGATTTGTTAAGTTGATTTTTAAGGTTGATTGATTGGAAAAGCAGCATAATCCAGGGCGGCATACACCCAAGAGAATGGCAGATGACGGTTAAACAGATACGGGCATTTCTGGCCGTGGCCCACAGTTTGAGCTTTGCCCTGGCCTGCGAACGGCTGCACCTGTCGCAGTCGGCCCTGAGCCTGACGATCAAGGCGCTGGAGGAAGGCCTGGGTGGGCGCCTGTTCACGCGCAATACGCGCAATGTGGCCCTGACCCCGGAAGGCGAGGCCCTGCTGCCCCTGGCGCGGCGTCTGATCGCCGACTGGGACAACGCCGAGGACGAACTGCGCCAGCGTTTCACCCTGCAGCGAGGCCGGGTGACCCTGGCGGCGATGCCGTCCTTTGCCGGCAACCTGCTGCCGCCGATCCTCAAGCACTTTCGGGCCCGCTATCCCCAGGTCAACGTCACGGTCAACGACGTGGTCAACGAGCAGGTGCTGGAGATGGTCCGTGATCGCGAGGTGGAGCTGGGGGTGGCGTTCGAGCCCCAGGACAGCACCTCGCTGGTGTTCACCCCGCTGTACATCGACCGCTTTGTCGCCGTGGTGCCCCGGGATTCGCCCCTGGCCCGGCGCAGCGAGATCGACTGGCAGGCGCTGTTGCAGGAGCCCTTCATCACCTTGCAGCGGCCGTCCACGGTGCGGGTGATGCTCGAAGATCACCTGCGGGCACGGGGCGTGCAACTGCCGGTGGAGTTTGAAAGCCACCAGTTGGCGACCGTGGGGCGCATGGTCGCCAGCGGCCTGGGGGTGAGTGCGGTGCCGGCGCTGTGCGCCCAGCAGATGCGCGAGCTGGGCGGGCACTGCCTGACCCTGCACGATCCGGTGGTGGAGCGGGCCATTGGTGTACTGACCAAGCCGGGGGACGAGCTGTCCACCGCGGCCCAGGCGCTGTTCGACATCCTGCGCGAGGAAAACCTCGGCCAGCGCCTGGCGCTACTCTGAGGCTCAACGCAGCAGGCGTTCGGCCAACTGGGGCAGCAACAGGTCACAGGGCTCGCTGAGCTTGAGGTCCAGCAGCTCGTCGGCGCGGGTCCTGCCGAAGTTGATGGCCAGCAGCGGCTTGCCTTGCTCGGCCACGGCGCGGCACAGGCGGAACGCCGAATAGGCCATCAGCGACGAACCCACCACCAGCAGGCCTGCGGCTTCGTGCACGGCGCTCAAGGCTCGGGCCGCGGTGGCCGCGGCCACGTTCTCGCCGAAGAACACCACATCGGGTTTCAATCGCGAGCCATTGCAGTAGGGGCAATGGGGCACCTGGAAGCGTTCCTCGAAGGCCGGGTCCAGCAGGGTGTCGCCGTCCGGCGCCTGCACCGCGTCAACGCCGGCCAGGTAAGGATTGTGCGCCTCCAGTTGCTGCTGGATGGCCTCCCGCTGGCTGCGCTGGCCGCAGTCCAGGCACAAGACCCGCTGCAGGCTGCCGTGGAGCTCGATGACCTCCAGGCTGCCGGCCTCGTCGTGCAGGGCATCGACATTCTGAGTGATCACCCCGGCGATCCGGCCTGCGGCCTGCAATTGCGTCAACGCCTGGTGCGCGGCATTCGGCCGGGCCTGGCGAATGCGCGGCCAGCCGAGCATGGCCCGGGCCCAGTAGCGGCGACGGGCTTCGGGCTGGGCGAGGAATTCCTGGTACATCATCGGCTGGCGGCCACGGCGCATGCCCTCGCTGTCGCGGTAGTCGGGGATCCCCGACGGGGTGCTGATACCAGCGCCGGTGAGGACCATGAACGGCTTGCCGTGCATGGCGGCGGCGAGTTGTTCGAGCAGCGGGGCAGTGGGGCGATCGATCATGGGCTGCACTCGTTTCCAGTGGCCAGGGACGCCTACCAGAAATAGACGCAAAGCCCTCGCGGCGCCAGTGTTTTACCCAAGGTTCAGCGCCGGGGGCCGAACACCGACTTGGGTGGCTTGCCATAGAACCGGGTAAAGGCCGCGCTGAAGTTGCCGGGAAAGCGGTAGCCCACCTGATAGGCCGCCTGGGCCACTTGGCAGCCGCCTTCCAGCAGGCGGTGGGCATGACCCATGCGGATTTCCAGGAGCATGCGCTGCGGTGTGGTGTTGTAGTGCTCGCGCAGGCCCTGCTTGAGCTTGAACTCGTTGAGACCCACAGCGGCGCACAGGTAGGCCACGCTCAAGGGCTGGTGCATCTGCTCGAACATCAGGTCGCGCACCCGCTGCAGCCGTTCAAGATCGGCGGCCTTCAGGTGCCGGCCCGGGACGACAGGGGCGGGTGCCAGGGCCTGCAATTGCAAGGACAGCAGGCTCAGGGCGTGGATATGCAGCTCCAGCGTCGGTGGCTGCTGCAGGCCCAAGGGTTGGGCCAGTGCACTGAGACGGCCGGCACTGGCCCGGGAAGTGGGCCCGCAGGCCAACAGTTGCAAGGCGTCCTGGCCCAGCAACTGGTGAGCCCGGGCGGGGCCCAGGTACTGCTGGAGCAGGGCTTCGCCCACCAGCAGGCGCAGTTGCGCCACCGTTTCATTGGCGCCATAACGGCGTTCGCCTCGGCTGGCCTGGAAGGCGGTGACGGTGGTGTGTCCGGCGCGAAACGCCAGGCTCGAACCCTTGGCATCCAGGTAGCCCGAAGTACCTTGCAGGGCGCAGGTGATCACCAGCAAGCGGCCTGCGTGGCAACTGCTGGCCTCCTCGATCAAGGGGCGATTGGGGTGATAGCGCGAGCGCACCAGGGTCAGGCCCTGAGCCAAGGGCAGGCTCTCGAAATGGCAATCGCCCAGAATCTCGGGCAACTGCTGGCGT
The DNA here is from genome assembly GCF_032424515.1 of Pseudomonas sp. JV245A. NCBI lineage: Bacteria > Pseudomonadati > Pseudomonadota > Gammaproteobacteria > Pseudomonadales > Pseudomonadaceae > Pseudomonas > Pseudomonas sp. JV245A. Next base: position 6,190 of record NZ_VYKE01000165.1, on the reverse strand, counting down.
GACCCGCCGCCCGGGGCCTGGCTGTGCTCGCGTGGTGCGTGGCACGGCAAGCGATAGGACTGGGAAGAACCGGGTGCAACGGCCATGTTCGCGCTCCTGCAATGGATGTTCTGCGTTTGCCATGGGAATGGATCCGTTTCCCATATGAACACGCATGATAAGCATTCTCGCTAAAAAGTAAGCTGTTTCCCAAGCAGGGGCGAGCCTCGCAATCTTGCGGCGCCCCACCTGTAAAGGAGCAAGCAATGAACCCGCAGAACTTGAAATCCGCCGGTCCCCGGGGGCTCTGGCTGCGCACGGTGCTGGTGTGTGCCATGGGCCTGCCGATGCTGATCTTCTACGCCATCGGCACCCTCGGGCCCTTGCTGATCGCTGATCTTGGGGTGGCGCCCCACTGGCTGGGCTGGCTGGTGATGAGCGCTTTTGGCCTGGCGGCATTGCTGTCTTTGTGGGCGGGGCCGCTGGTGAACCGGCTCGGCACTCGACGGGCCCTGGCCTTGCTGTTCTGGGCGACCCTGGCGGGGTATGGCCTGCTGGTCAGCCTGCCGGGATTTGCCGGGGTGCTGCTGGCCCTGGCGATCTGCGGAGTGGCCCAGGCCCTGGCCAACCCGGTGACCAATCTGCTGGTGTCCGAGTGTGTCGAGGCTCGTAGCAAGGCCGCGGTGGTGGGGCTGAAACAGTCTGGGGTGCAGGTGTCCGCGCTGATCGCCGGCCTGTTGTTGCCGCCTCTGGCCGGGTCTCTGGGTTGGCGCGCGGCCCTGGCCTGCCTGCTCCTGCCGACCTTGCTGCTGGCCCTGTGGGGGCCAAAGGTGGCGGCGGGCAGCGCAGCGGGCAAGACCATGAGCCTGAAGATTCCCCGGCCGAATTCACGGCTGGCGCTGCTGCTGAGCGTGCAGTTGTGTGTCGGCCTGGTGCTTTCGTCCTTCGTGACCTTTCTTGGGGTATTCGCGGCTCGCCAAGGGGTGGCGGTCGGCGAGACCGGCGCCATGGTCGCCGGGTTCGGGGTCATGGGCATCCTGGCCCGGACCTTGTTGACGCCACTGGCAGCACGTATGGCCGAGGAATCCTGGTTGCTGCTGACGTTATTGCTCCTGGCCAGCCTGGCCCTGGCGGTGACTGCCCAGGCCACGCCCCAGGCGCACTGGCCCTTGTGGTTCGGCACCCTGGGCATGGGCTTGACCGCCGTGGCCACCAATGCCATCGCCATGAGCATGCTGCTGCGCGATCCGGCCTTTGGCAGCCCAGCCTCGGCCTCGGGCCTACTTTCGGCGGGCTTCTTCGCCGGGTTCGCCCTCGGGCCGGTACTGTTCGGTACCGTGCAACAGGGCGCGGCGGGTTTTGCCAGCGCCTGGCTGATGCTGATTGCGGTCCTGCTGCTGGGGGCGGGGCTGAGCCTGATGCTGGTGCGTGCCCGAGCCCGAGCCCTTCAGCCGGCCAGCCCTACAGCCTGAACACGTTCACCTGCTGTTCCAGGTTCTGCGCCAGTTGCTGCAGGGAGCGGGCGGTCTCGGTGGTTTCCTCCACGGCCTGGCTGTTCTGCTGGGACATCTGGGCAATGCGCTCGACGTTGCGCGCCACATCCTGGCTGGCGGCGGTCTGTTCCCGCAGGGCCAGGGAGATCTGGTCCACCACCCGCACCACATTGCCGGAGGAGGTGCGGATATTGACGATGGCCTCGCCGGCCTGCTGGGCCTGTTCGACGCCGCTTTTCACCTGATTGACTCCGACGTCCATGCTGCTCACCGCTTCCCGGGTGCCCAGCTGGATCTTGTCGACCATCTCGGTGATCTCCTGGGTCGAATTGGCCGTGCGCTGGGCCAGCAGGCGCACTTCATCGGCGACCACGGCAAAGCCACGGCCTTGCTCGCCGGCCCGGGCGGCCTCGATGGCCGCATTGAGGGCCAGCAGGTTGGTTTGCTCGGCAATGCCCTTGATCACACTGACAATGCTGGAGATCTGTTCGGCATGCTGGCCCAGTTCACCGATCTGGGTGGCCGAAGCCTGCACGGTCTCGGCGATCAGACGCATGCTGCCCAGGGTGTCCTGGATCACGCTGCCGCCTTCCTCGGACTGGCGCCCGGATTCGCTGGACAGGGCATGAGCGTCCCCGGCGTTGTCCGCCACATGGTTGATGCTCACCGTCAGTTCTTCCACCGTGGCGGCCATGGATGAGGCCGAGTGGGACTGTTCCTGGGCCGATGCCGAGAGCTGCAGCGAGGCACTGGAAATGCTCTGGGAGGCGCTCACCAGTTGCTCGGCTCCCAGCTTGATTTGGCTGATCATCGACCGCAGGCGCTCCTGCATGGCGGCGAAAGCCTGCTGCAGCTCGCTGACTTCATCGCGCCCCTGGGTGCTGATGCGGTTGTCCAGGTGGCCGGCGGCGATGGCCTCGGCCACTTCCACGGACTGGCGGATGCGTCCGACCAGGTTGCTCGACAGCGACCAGGCAACGAGCATGGCCAGCAGTGCCGCCAGCATGCCGCCGCCGAGCAGGATCGCCAGGGCCGAAGCCTTGGCGTTGTCCATGGCCTGGCTGCGGGCGTCCTGCAGGCTTTTTTCCGCTTCGCGCAACTCACTGGTGAGCTGGCGCATGGCGTCCATCTTGGCCTTGTCGCGGCCGGCGCTGATCTGCTCGGCCATGGCGGTGGCCGGCTGAGTCCCAGCATTGATCGCCCGGCGCAGGGCCAGGTTGCCCTGGATGTCCTCGCGCAGCCACTGGTCGTGCAGGGCCTTGAGTCGCTCCAGACGCGCCTGCTGCTCGGGGTTGTCGGCGGTGCTGCTCTTGATCCGGGCGTAGTAGTCGGTAAAGGCTTTTTCGCCTTGTTCCAGAGGTTCGAGGAAGCTGTCGCGACCGGTCAGGGCATAACCGCGCATGCCGGTCTCGATATTGATCAGGCTGCGCAAGAGGGCGTCGGACTGGTTCAGCACTTCATGGCTGTGGATGGTGCTTTTGACGCTGCTGCTGACTTGATCGAAGCCGCGCAGGGCCGCCAGCACCAGCAGCAGGAGGATCAGCAGGACGACGCCGAAACCGGCATAGAGCTTTTGCGAAATGCTCAGATTGGAAAACATAGGAAGGACCGCTCCTAAACCGTTGACTGAATGCTTCACAGGGGCGTGCCTCGATGAGGTAGCGTGATAGCTCAATGATGTTTAAATGACATCAACGGTCCGACTTTTCCTGTACAAAAAAAGTTTCATGTACAGGAAAGTATTTTTTGCGGGGCTTGTAGCAAGGCGCATCGAGCGTCGCCCGATAGGGCGACGCTCGATGTTTGGCGGGGCTTAGCTGGAGTGGGCGTTGCTGTCGTCCTCGGGCTCGACGCTTTCGGTCTGCCCCGGCAACTCGGTGATCACGCTGAAGTCGCTGACTTCCACTGCCCCCAGGCCATAGCCCAGCAGGTGGAAGGAGAAGGCCTTGCGGGTTTCCGGGTTGTCGAAGCTGAAGTCCATCTGCAATGGCTGGTCGGGTGTGACCAGCATTTCTTCCGGCAGGCCCAGGGGCACGTCCTGTTCCAGCTCCTTGCCCTTGAGCAGGATGTAGGCATTTTGCTGCGGGTCGGCGGAGCGCACGGTGAAGCGCACCCGGGTCTGGGAGCCCTTGGGCATTTCCAGGTACTGGGCGCCGATCAGGTTGTCGGCCCAGTCGTCCTTGATCTGCGCCTGCAGCGGGATGATCGCCGGGCTGCCGAACTGGTAGTGCTGGTTCAGCGGCGACTGCAGCAGGCTGCGGTCCAGGTTCGCCGCACGCGCGCTGATCTGCCGGGCCCGCAGGCCGCCGTACTGGCCTTGCAGGCTGGCGCTGTCGGCGATGAAACCGGGGCTGGCGTAGTAGCGGCAGCGCTGTTGGAAGTCGCACTCGGTGAAGGTGCCCTGGCCATCGTGGTAGCGCAGCTTGCCGTTGGTGTAGGACATGATTTCCCGGCCCTGGGCATAGTCGCGCAACAGCGAGCGGCCGCTGAGGCTGGCGGGCACCGGCAGGCCGAAGTAGTCCAGCACCGAGGCGCTGAGGTCGACGTGGCCGTAGGTGCCGGACTTGAGATGGGGCAGCAGGTCCTGGTCCGGGGCCAGCATCAGGTTGAAGCCCCAGGACGAAGCCAGGCGCACGCCGTCGATGCCGTGGGACTCATCGGAGGTAATGATCACCAGGGTGTCCTTGAGCACGCCCTTGCGCTCCAGGCCCGTGAGGAACTGGTCGATGGCGTCGTCCAGGTAGCCCACGGCGGCCTGCTTCGGCGTCTCATAGCGCTCCAGGTAGTCCTCGGGCGCCGAGTAGGGCTGGTGGGTGCCGACGGTCAGCAGGGTGAGCATCCACGGCTTCTTGTTCTTCTTCAGTTGGTCGACGTAGCCCAGGGCGCCTTCGAAGAAGGCCTTGTCGTCCTTGCCCCAGGGGAACTCCAGGTAGTTGTCGTTCTTGAACCACTCCAGGCCGTGGGTCGAATCGAAGCCGATGTGCGGCATGATCTTGTCCTTGGCCATGAAGCGCAGGCCGGCGCCCTGCAGGTAGTGGGTGTTGAAGCCGAACTTGTGCATCTGTGCCGGCAGGCAGGCCTGGTTGCGCTGGCTCTGGGTGAGCATCTCGACGCCCTTGGGGGTGCCGTTGTCGAGCTTGTCGTAGTCGCCGCAGAGCATGGCGTACAGGCCGCGGATGGTCTGGTGGCTGTGCAGCACATAGTCCGGGGTGTTCATGCCGCGCTCGGCCCAGGCGCTGAGCTTGGGCATCAGGTCTTCCTGGTAGCGGCTGTTCAGGGCTTCGCGGTTGGTGCGGATATAGGCACCGGGAATGCCTTCGAGGGTGATCAGCAGCACGTTGCGCGCGCGGCCAGCGCTGGGCAGCAGCGGCTGGCCTTCCAGGTCCAGGCGGGTGAGCCCGGCCATGGGCGGTGGGACATCGGCGACGTCGCCTTGCAGCCAGTCCTCCACCTGCATCTGCGCCTGGCCGGTGGCAGTGGCCAGGGCCTGGTGGGGCAGGTTGAACAGTTGCCACTGGTCGGCTTCGCTGGGCTTGAGGTACTGGATGCCGCCGTGGGCCACCAGCAACAGCACCGGCAGGCTCCAGCTATGGCGCGGCAGTGCCGGGGGGCGCACCCCGCGGTGGGCGCGCTGGACCACCAGCCACAGCACCAGCCCCAGCAACAGCGCCAGGCCCAGGTCCGGGTGGGTCAGGCCGCCGCCGGTGGAGTTGCCGACAAACTGCGGGTCCACCAGGTAGTGCAGGTCGGCGAGGTTGGGCATGCGCCCCACGGCGCTTACCAGCTCGGCGCTGACCAGGGTCAGCAGGGCCCAGACCAGCAACACCGGCAGCGCCAGCCACCAGGGCCGGCGGTACAGGAGTACGGTCAGCAGGCTGGCGCTGGCCAGGTCCGACAGATAGCCCAGCGGGTTGGACCAGCCCAGGGCCAGGCGCGCGCCCATGGGCAGCAGCAACAGCAGGCCGAACAGGGCGCACAGGGGTGCAAGAGGGTGTTGTAGGCAACGACGGATCAACTTCACAAATAACCTGCCTGTCATCAAATCTTCACGCAAATGTGCGCGATCTTAACAAGAGCTGACGGCAAGACGTTTCTTAATCGTCAAGGAAAGACCTGGGGACAGGCTTTGCGAATCGCCCCCAAGAGGCGGTGGAATCCGTGCAAAGCCCCAGCCTGGAAGGCTGGCGGCAAGCAGGGGCAGGTTTCACATCGCTTGGATTTACTATTTCAGGTTGTTAAAAAAAATGTGCCTTGGGTGCTGATGCCGATCAATCAAGGGCAAGCAGTGTAGGGGGGGCAGGGGAGCTTGCTCCGGCACCTATCGCGACCACTTGATGATCAGCCGGGCGAAAAACGCGCCGCTGACAATCACCGCGAACAGGCGCAGGGTCTGCATCGCCAGCACCAGGCCGACATCCGAATGGGTGTCCACCGCGATGATCGCCATGGCGTCCAGGCCGCCAGGGCTGGTGGCCAGGTAGACCGAGAGAAAGTCCTTGCCCATCCACAGGGCCAGCCCCCAGGCAGAGAGGGCACAGAGGGCGATCAGCAGCAGGGCGCCGCCGATCATCGCCGGCAGGTGGCCGAACACATAGCTCAGGGTCGGGCGGTCGAAGCGCAGGCCGATATAGCCGCCGATGGCGCCGTAGGCACAGGCCAGCAGCCAGGACGGCAGGCTGATCTGCAACAGCCCGCTGACCTGCAGCGCGCCGCCCAGC
>NZ_VYKE01000164.1:0-10586 GCF_032424515.1 Pseudomonas sp. JV245A | reverse complement strand
GTGAAGGAGCTGGCCATCAGGCTCACCGCAGTGCTGCTTTGCACCACGCCGGTGATGCCGACGCCGCACAGCAGCGCCAGCCAGCGGTTGTTCAGGTGTTGCCCGAGCCAGTGCCGCAGCGGGCTGCCGAAGCCCCGCAGGAGTGAGCCGCAGATCATCTGCGAGCCCCACAGCAACAGCGCGATGGCGCCGGCCAGGTTGATCAGAAGAGTAGTGCCCGACATGAGTATTCTCCCGGGACTGTGACAGGTTTCAGGCAATCGCCAGGCGCAGCGAGGCGCGAGTGATGGCGGCGCTGAACCCCAGCAGGAAACGCATTTCAACGGCGCTCAGCAGGCCCCGCACATAGAGGCGGATGCTCAGGCGGGCGAGCAGCCTGGCGCAGGCGCACAGGCCGCAGACCAGCAAGGCCTTCAGGCCGCGTTGCAACAGCGAAAAAGGTTTGAAAAACATGGCGATGCTCCTTTCGGGCGAACAGCGTCGCCGTCGACAGGGCGCTGGCCGCGCCGACGGTGGCATCGTTGGTTTGCTGTATCTGGTGCGACCGCCCCGTGGGGCGGTCGCACCGGGCTCAGGCCCTTAGAACCACTGCTTGAAGCGGCGGATGTACAGGGTCTTCATGGTCTGGGCGACCACGCAGTAGCTGAGCAGGGTACCCACCAGCCAAGGGAAGTATTCCCATGGCAGCGGCACCAGGCCGACCATGCTGCCCAGAGGCGAGAAGGGCACATAGATACCCAGTGCCATCACCAGGCCCGTGGCGAGCATGACCGGCAGTGCCGCGGTGCTCTGGATGAACGGGATCTTGCGGGTGCGCAGCATGTGCACCACCAGGGTCTGGGAGAGCAGGCCTTCGATGAACCAGCCGGACTGGAACAGGGCGGCCATTTCCACGCTGTTGGCGGCGAACACGTACCACATCAGGGCAAAGGTGGTGATGTCGAAGATCGACGAGGTCGGCCCGATCCACAGCATGAAGCGCCCGATGTTCTTGGCGTCCCACTTGCGTGGCTTGCTCAGGTATTCCTTGTCCATCTTGTCCCACGGCAGGGCCAGCTGGGAGAAGTCGTACATCAGGTTCTGCAGCAGCAGGTGGATCGCCAGCATCGGCAGGAAGGGAATGAAGGCACTGGCCACCAGCACCGAGAACACGTTGCCGAAGTTGGAGCTGGCGGTCATGTTCAGGTACTTCATGATGTTGCCGAAGGTCTCGCGACCCTTGATCACCCCTTCCTCCAGCACCATCAGGCTCTTTTCCAGGAGGATGATGTCCGCCGATTCCTTGGCGATGTCGGTGCCGCTGTCCACCGAGATGCCGACGTCGGCATCGCGCAGCGCCGGAGCGTCGTTGATGCCGTCGCCGAGAAAGCCCACGGTGTGGCCGTTGGCCTGCAATGCCTTGAGCACCCGGGACTTCTGCAGTGGGGTGAGCTTGGCAAATACCGTGCGCTCTTCCACCAGGCGCCCCAGCACTTCGTCGTCCATGCGCTCGATGTCACGACCCAGCAGCGGCTCGCCGACTTCCAGGCCGACCTCGCGGCAGATCTTCGCGGTGACGATGGCGTTGTCACCGGTCAGTACCTTCACGGTGACGCCGTTGTCGCGCAGGGCGGCAATCGCCGGGCCGGCGGTTTCCTTCGGCGGATCGAGGAAGGTCAGGAAGCCTTCGATCACCAGCTCACGTTCGTCGCTGGCGCTGTACTGGTTCTTGATCTGGTCCCGGGCGATGTCACGGGTGCCCACCAGCAGCACGCGGAAACCGTCGCGGTTGTAGTCTTCGGCCAGTTGCAGCAATTCGGCACGCAGGGCAGCGTCGATGGTATGGGTGACACCGTTCTTGCGGACCCGAGTGGCGGTTTCCAGCATTTCTTCCACCGCGCCCTTGCACACCAGCAGGTGGTGGCCGCGGGCATCGGCGAGGATGACCGACAGGCGCCGCCGGACGAAGTCGAACGGTAGCTCATCCACCTTGCGCCAGGCGGCAGGAGGGGTGAAGTGCGGGTTCTCCTCGGCGAAGCTGACCACTGCGCGGTCCATCAGGTTCTTCATGCCGCTCTGGTGGTAGCTGTTGAGCCAGGCCAGTTGCAGCACTTCATCGCAGCGGCTGCCGCTGATGTCGACGTGATGTTCGAGGATGATCCGGTCCTGGGTCAGGGTGCCGGTCTTGTCGGTGCAGAGCACGTCCATGGCACCGAAGTTCTGGATCGCGTTGAGGCGCTTGACCACCACCTTGCGCTTGGCCATGGCCGAGGCGCCCTTGGCCAGGTTGGCGCTGACGATCATCGGCAGCATTTCCGGGGTCAGGCCGACGGCCACTGCCAGGGCGAACATGAAGGCTTCGGCCCAGTCGCCCTTGGCGAATCCGTTGATCAGCAGAACGATGGGCACCATCACCAGCATGAAGCGGATCAGCAGCCAGCTGACGCTGTTGACCCCGCGGTCGAAGGCGGTCTGGGTGCGGGAGCCGACGATGGAGCGGGCCAGGGAACCGAAGTAGGTGCGCGAGCCGGTGGCCACGACCACGGCGGTGGCCGTGCCGCTGACCACGTTGGTGCCCATGAAGCAGATGTTCGGCAGGTCCAGCAGGTCTTGCTGATCGGCGGCCTGGGCGGTGGCGGACTTTTCCTGGACGGCGCCCAGGGTGTCGTACTTTTCAACCGGCAAGGCTTCGCCGGTGAGCACCGCCTGGCTGATGAACAGGTCGCGGGATTCGATCAGGCGGATATCGGCAGGGATCATGTCACCGGCGGACAGCTGGATGATGTCGCCCACCACCAGGTCGCGCATCGGCACTTCACGCACCCGGGCCTGCATGCCCATCTGCTCGCGGCGCAGTACGGCGGCGGTGGTCCGTACCATGGCCTTGAGCGCTTCGGCGGCCTTGGCCGAGCGGTGTTCCTGCCAGAAACGCATCAGGCCGCTGGCCAGCACCATCACCAGGACGATGATGACCCCGGTGAGATCGGTTTCTTCGCCGGCCTGCAGCGGCAGCCAGAAGTCGGTGAAGAAACTGATACCGGTCAGGGTCATCAGCACATAGATGAAAGGGTTGTTGAAAGCCTGGAGCAGCTGCACCAGAGCGTGTGGCGGACGGTCGTGGGCGACCTCGTTGTGGCCGTCCCGTTGCAGGCGGCCCTCGGCATCCAGTTCAGTGAGGCCGGCGGTGGTGGAGTTGACGTTGGCCAGGGTGACGGCCAGGCCGTTCTGGGCTTCGCGGGCGGCACGCATCGACAGCTTGTTGCTGTCACTGGTGGCGCTGGTGTTGCGGGAAGTTGGGGTTTTTACAGTCATGGTCTGTGCTCCTGCCGCCTGCTTGCGGCACGACACAGCAACACTCAACTAATTAAAGGCGAGCGAAAACATGTCGAGCCGCAGGTTAGCGATCGATTTTGATCTTGGCGTTTTTCAGGTTTTAACGTTCGCTGCTCAAACAATGAAGTTGTATGGGCAGCGAACCTACTACTGGCCTCTTCCATAACTTTCTCCAATAACTTTATTAACTGACAGGCACTAGCACGCCGCCGAACTTAAACTTTTAAAGTTCGTTTGCAAACAACGGAAAGTTACCGCTGGTTCAGGCTGAGCTGCGTGCCCCGAGGTACAGGCCGAAGATCAGTCCGGCCTGCTGCAGGAGCAGGGCAGCGCCCCGACTCTGCGGGTCCTGGCTATCGTCGAAGCTCCAGCGTTGCTGCAACTGCCCGGTCATCGGGCAGACGCGCCAATTGGCTCGCAGGGCGGTCGAGGGGGTGGGGGCGGCACGAGAAAACGGCGAGCGCGCCAGAACCTTGGGCTCACGGCACAGCTTGACCCGCATGGTGGCGGCGAAGGCGCGAACGCCTGGCATTACAGAGGAAGTGAAGTGCATAACATTTGCCTCGCGACCGGACTGGTTCCGGGGGAGGCAAGTTACGTTGGAGCGTCAAGCCCTAGCGCAGCTTACCCGACCGCGGAGTCGAGTCCCGTCATTTTCAGGGTTAAGTGCCTGGTTCTGCGCAGCGGCAGTGACCAGACAGCGTCTAGATACTGTGTCCATTGGCTTCTTTAGTGAGTTAAACAAAGTGCCGTAATTACCGGCCCGCGCAATTTACTCAGGAGGGGTGCTGGAGTCAAGGTTAAATTGCCCTGAATCATTGATCAGTTACGAAGTTTCAGGTGAGGTTCAGCTAAGGGTGGGAATTAGCTGATGCGAGAGGCGGATATATATAAGTTTCATATAAAGAAAGTGCCCATGACAGATGGGGATGTCATGAGCACTGAATATAGCGACGAGGATTATCAGTGCAGCAAGTGCTGGGAGATATCCTTGTAGGTCGCGCTATCGGTGGCCGCCATCAACTGCCGGCCATCCTTGAGGGTGCCGATGAAGGTCACTTCGTTTTCCGTACCCGCCATCAGGTACCCGGCCAGGGCGCCCACCGGGCCCAACAGCATGGCGCCGGCAATGCCGTAGCCCAGGGCGTCCTTGTTGGTGATGGGGCTTTCGCTGGCGATCTCCAGTGTCTTGAAGGCCGATGCCTTGACCTCGACGCCGTTGCTGTTGAATACCGTCTTGAGCCTGAAGGTGCCGTGCCGGTACTCGCCGGCGCCTTGCAGGAAATCACCTGATAAAACCTCAATCTTTGCCATGTTGAATCATCCTTATCCAAGCATAACCAGACAGGCCATTGAGCTCTCCGCCAGGGGGAGCGTCAACGGGGTTGCGATGAAGGGTGCTACCGCCAGTCAGCAGCCCTCGTTCATTCAGCCTCGGCCAGGTCACCCCGGGCCATGCTGATCCAGATCAGGGCTGTGAAGGGTTGTAGCAGCCCACGGGGCACCGGCCGTCGGCTTCCGACCAGTGGCTGGCCGGGGCCGGGCGCTCAAGGTGATGTTAAAAAATGTTAGATTGAAAAACTTCTTCACATAATCCGTTCATTGGTGGATGATCGTTCACAGCCAACGCTCAACCTGATAACAACAGCAACAGGATGGCCATGATGATCGATTCGCTCCTGCCTCTCTCGGCACCTGCCCACGGTGCCATGCACCTTCCGGGCTTGCCGTCTGGCGCTGCGCCTGTTGCTGCCTGTGTTGCATTTGCCGGACCTGCAATCCGGATTTCCCTGTCCTGCCCGGTTCTTGCCCGGCGCCTGTCTGGCGCGGCACAGTCCTGGTCTATTTCTGGAGTCCCCCATGAATAACAACAATGTCGGTGTCATCGGTCTTGGCGCCATGGGCCTGGGCATCGCCCGGTCGTTGCTGCGCAGCGGTTTCAAGGTGCATGCCTGTGACGTCCGTGCTGCGGTCACCGAGCAGTTCGCCAGCGAAGGCGGCGTGGCTTGCGCCTCGGCGGCGCAACTGGCCGGTGAATGCGATGTGATTGTCACCGTGGTGGTCAATGCCGAGCAGACCGAAAGCGTGCTGTTCGGTGAGGGCGGGGCGGCAGCGGCACTGCGTCCCGGCAGCCTGGTGATCGGCTGCGCCACCGTGGCCCCGACCTACGCCGTGGACCTGGGCCAGCGCCTGGAGGCCCTGGGCCTGCTCTATCTAGATGCACCGATCTCCGGTGGCGCGGCCAAGGCCGCCGCCGGCGAGATGACCATGATGACCTCCGGCCCGGCCACCGCTTACGCCAGGGCCGAGGCGATTCTTGGGGGCATGGCCGGCAAGGTCTATCGCCTGGGGGATGCCCATGGCCTGGGCTCCAAGGTCAAGATCATCAACCAGTTGCTGGCCGGGGTGCACATTGCCGCCTCTGCCGAAGCCATGGCCCTGGGCCTGCGCGAAGGGGTGGACGCCGATGCCCTGTATGAGGTGATCACCCACAGCGCGGGCAACTCCTGGATGTTCGAGAACCGCGTTCCGCATATCCTCAAGGCCGACTACACACCGCTGTCCGCGGTGGACATCTTCGTCAAGGACCTGGGGCTGGTGCTGGATACCGCCCGGGCCAGCAAATTCCCGCTGCCGCTGTCGGCCACCGCGCACCAGATGTTCATGCAGGCCTCCAGCGCCGGTTTTGGCCGCGAGGACGACTCGGCGGTGATCAAGATCTTCCCGGGCATCGACCTGCCTGTGGCCAAGCCCGATGCCGAGTGAGGAACCCGTGATGACGATTTCCAATCCACGCCCGTTGCTGGGCTGCATCGCCGACGATTTCACCGGGGCCACGGACCTGGCCAACATGCTGGTTCGCGGTGGCATGCGCACTGTGCAGAGCATCGGCATTCCCAGCGCTGAAGTGGCTGCCGGGCTGGACGCCGACGCCGTGGTGATCGCGCTGAAGTCGCGTACCACTGCGGCCAGCGAAGCGGTGGCCGAATCCCTGGCCGCCCTGCAATGGCTGCGGGACCAGGGCTGCGAGCAGATCTTCTTCAAATACTGCTCGACCTTCGATTCCACCGCGGCGGGCAACATCGGTCAGGTCAGCGAGGCCTTGCTCGAGGCCCTGGGCAGCGATTTCACCCTGGCCTGCCCGGCGTTCCCGGAGAACGGCCGGACCATTTTCCGTGGCCACCTGTTCGTCCAGGACCAGTTGCTCAGCGAATCGGGCATGCAGCATCACCCGCTGACGCCGATGACCGATGCCAACCTGGTGCGGGTCCTGCAATCCCAGACCCGGCTGCCGGTAGGCCTGCTGCGCTACGACAGCATCGCCCAGGGCGTGGAGGCGGTGCGCAGCAGGATCGCCGAACTGCGCGGGCAGGGTGTTGCCCTGGCGATTGCCGACGCGCTGTCCGATGCCGACCTCTATACCCTCGGCGCCGCCTGCGCCGACCTGCCGCTGCTCACTGGCGGTTCCGGGCTGGCCCTGGGCCTGCCGGAAAACTTCCGTCGCGCCGGCAAGCTGCGTGACCTCGATGCTGCAAGCCTGCCCAAGGTAGCCGGTGGCGAAGTGGTGCTGGCCGGCAGTGCCTCCCTGGCCACCAATGCCCAGGTCGATGCCTGGCTGGAAGCCGAGCGCCCGGCCTGGCGCATCGACCCGTTGGCCCTGGCGGCCGGCGAGGCGGTGGTGGAACAGGCCCTGGCCTTTGCCCGGGAGCAGCAGGGCACGGTGCTGATCTACGCCACCAGCACGCCGGAAGAGGTCAAGGCGGTGCAGCGTCAGCTCGGTGCCGAACGTGCCGGAGCGCTGGTGGAGAATGCCCTGGGCGAGATCGCCCGGGGCCTGCGCGACAGCGGCGTGCGGCGCTTTGTGGTGGCTGGCGGGGAAACCTCCGGCGCCGTGGTCAAGGCTCTGGACGTGCGCCTGCTGCAGATCGGCGCGCAGATCGATCCCGGGGTTCCGGCCACCGTCAGCAGTGGCGGCGAGCCCCTGGCCCTGGCGCTGAAGTCCGGCAACTTCGGTGGCCGCGACTTTTTCAGCAAGGCCCTGGGCCAACTGGCGGGAGGTCAGGCATGAGCCGGGAAAACGCTCTGCGCGAAGAAATCTGTGATGTCGGCCGCAGCCTCTATCAGCGCGGCTACACCGTGGGCAGCGCCGGCAACATCAGTGCGCGGCTCGATGATGGCTGGCTGATCACCCCCACCGATATCTGCCTGGGCCGGCTCGACCCTGCAGCCATCGCCAAGGTCAACCTGGCGGGGGAGTGGGTGAGCGGCGACAAGCCGTCCAAGACCCTGGCCCTGCATCGCCAGGTGTATGACCGCAACCCGGGCGTGGGCGGGGTGGTGCATACCCACTCCACCCACCTGGTGGCGCTGACCCTGGCCGGGGTCTGGCGCGAGGACGACATCCTGCCGCCGCTGACCCCGTACCAGGTGATGAAGGTCGGGCACATCCCGCTGATCGGCTACCAGCGCCCGGGTTCGCCCAAGGTCGCCGAGCAGGTGGCGCGGCTGGCCAATCAGGTGCGTGGGGTGATGCTCGAACGCCTGGGCCCGGTGGTCTGGGAAAGCAGTGTGTCCAAGGCCAGCTACGCCCTGGAAGAGCTGGAGGAAACCGCGCGCCTGTGGCTGATGAGCCAGCCGCGCCCGGCACCTCTGGATCAGGCCGCCCTGGATGAGCTGCGGGACGCTTTCGGCGCCACCTGGTAAGCCCGCGACACTGCCAGCGTTTCATGCACGCCAGTCCACGGAAGCCTTCATGAGGCTTTCGCGGGGAGCGGCTTGCCGTTGAAAAACAATAACAACAGGATTTCCCGAGATGAATGACTGCATTTGCTTTACGGGTTCCCGCACCACCAGCACCCCCTGCCAGCCACTGGGTGGAGGGCTTGTGCAATGAGCCCGCTGATTCTGATGATCACCGCCGGGGCCGGTATCGCCCTGTTGCTGTTCCTGGTGCTCAAGTACAAGTTCCAGCCCTTTGTCGCGCTGATGCTGGTAAGCATCCTGGTGGCGCTGGTGGCCGGAGTGAAACCGGCGGAGCTGGTGGCCACCATCGAGGGCGGCATGGGCAAGACCCTCGGCCACATCGCCATCATCATCGCCCTGGGCGCGATGATCGGCCGCATCATCGAGCTTTCCGGCGGCGCCGAGGCGCTGGCCAAGACCCTGATCGAGCGCTTCGGCAACCGGCGCACGCCCCTGGCGCTGACCATGGCCGGATTCATCATCGGCGTGCCGGTGTTCTTCGAGGTCGGGGTGATCATCCTCATGCCCCTGGCCTATGGCGTGGCCCGCAGTGCGCGTAAGCCGCTGCTGGTGTTCGCCTTGCCGATGTGCGCCGCGCTGCTCACCGTGCACGCCTTCCTGCCGCCGCACCCTGGAGCGGTGGCCGCGGCCAGCCAGCTGGGCGCGGACCTGGGCCGGGTGCTGATGTTCGGCCTGCCGCTGACCGCGCTGCTGTGCTACGTGGGCTACCGCGTGGCAGGGCGCATGACCCGGCGCAACTACCCGATGACCGATGACATCCGCGCCGAAGTCTACGGCCCGCACGTCACCAATGAAGACCTCGCCGCCTGGAACAACGGTTCCGAGCAGCCTGCCAGCCCCCAGGCGGTGGCCGCTGTGGCGCACATGGGCCTGGAAGAATCCACCGGCAGCCTGGCGGCGAAACTGCCGCCGGCTCCGCCACCGGGGTTCGGCCTGATCGTCAGCCTGATCCTGCTGCCCATCGTGCTGATCCTGCTGGGCACCCTGGCTACTTCCTTGCTGCCCCTGGAGTCCACCCTGCGCGGGGTGCTGACCGTACTTGGCGCGCCGCTGGTGGCGCTGCTGCTGGACACCTTGCTGTGTGCCTGGCTGCTGGGCTCGCGCCGCGGCTGGAGCCGCAGCCAGGTGTCCGACGTGATCGGCTCAGCGCTGCCCGGGGTGGCCATGGTGATCCTGATCGCCGGGGCCGGGGGGGTGTTCGGCAAGGTGCTGGTGGATACCGGGATCGGCGCGGTGGTCTCCGACCTGCTGCGCACCACCGGCCTGCCGGTGCTGGCCCTGGGTTTTCTGCTGACCATGCTGCTGCGTGCGGTGCAGGGCTCCACTACCGTGGCCCTGGTGACCACCGCCGGGATCATCGCGCCGCTGATCGCCACCCTCAACCTGAGCCCCAACCACATGGCCCTGCTGTGCCTGGCCATGGGCGGTGGCGGGCTGGCGATGTCCCATATCAATGACGCCGGGTACTGGATCTTCACCAAGCTGGCCGGGCTCAACGTGGCGGACGGCCTGCGCACCTGGACCGTGATCACCACCTTGCTCGGCACCTTGGGGTTCTGTATTACCCTGCTGATCTGGCCGTTTGTCTGACCCTTTGTCCCAGGAGTTCCCATGCCTCGTTTTGCTGCCAACCTCAGCATGCTCTACCCGGAACATGCCTTTCTCGACCGCTTTGCCGCCGCGGCGGCGGACGGCTTCACGGCCGTGGAGTACCTGTTTCCCTACGACTACAGCCCCCAGGAACTGAAGCAGCGCCTGGACGACCACGGCCTGCAACAGGCGCTGTTCAATGCCCCGCCCGGCGACTGGGCGGCGGGGGAGCGGGGCATCGTTTCCCTGCCCGGGCGCGAGGCCGAGTTCCGCCAGGGTTTCGACAAGGCGCTGGAATACGCCGCGGTGCTGGGCAACTCGCGGGTCCACGTGATGGCCGGCCTGCTGCCGTCCGAGAACGATCGCCCGCGGCACCACGGCGTCTACCTGGAGAACCTGGCCCATGCCACGGCCCAGGCGGCCAAGGTCGGGGTCACGGTGCTGCTGGAGCCGATCAACACCCGGGACATGCCGGGGTTCTTCCTCAACCGCCAGGACCAGGCCCAGGCCATCTGCAAGGAAGTCGACGCGGCCAACCTCAAGGTGCAGTTCGACTGCTATCACTGCCAGATCGTCGAAGGCGACCTGGCGGTGAAACTGCGCCGCGACCTGGCCGGGATCGGCCACATCCAGATCGCCGGGGTGCCGGATCGTCACGAGCCGGACCTGGGGGAACTGAACTATCCCTACCTGTTCCAGCTGATGGACGACCTTGGCTACGACGGCTGGGTCGGTTGTGAATACCGCCCGCGCGGCAACACCTCCGCCGGCCTGCAGTGGCTGCGGGACTGGCAGGCGCGCTAAGGCTCGGCGGTGTAGCCGCCACTGCAGGTTGCGAAGCAAAAGGTCTCTGGGGAGCGTCGCGCAAGGCCCTGGGGGCCTTCGCGCATCGCTTTATGTAGCCGCTGCCGCAGGCTGCG
>NZ_VYKE01000163.1:0-10632 GCF_032424515.1 Pseudomonas sp. JV245A | reverse complement strand
GCTGGTTCATCGATTGGATGTTGGACACGGTGCGGGTGATGCTTTCCAGCGAGGCGCCGGCCTTGCGGGTCAGTTCGACGCTGCTGTCGGTCAGGCTGCGGCTGTTGTTCATCACGGTAGCCACTTGCTGGGTACCGTTCTGCAGGCCGGCCACCAGTTCCTCGATCTCTTCGGTGGACTTCTGGGTGCGCTGGGCCAGGGCCCGCACTTCGTCGGCGACCACGGCGAAACCACGCCCGGCTTCACCGGCACGGGCGGCTTCGATGGCGGCGTTCAGTGCCAGCAGGTTGGTCTGTTCGGCCACCGCCTTGATCACGTCCATGACGCTGCCGATCTTGTCGCTTTCCTGTTGCAGCACGGTCATGGCGTCGGTGGAGCGCACCACTTCGCTGGCCAGGCGCTCGATCTGCTCGATGGCCTGGGCCACCACCTTGTCGCCCTGGCGGGCTTCGCCGTCGGCGGCGGCCGCGGCCTGGGAGGCTTCTTCGGCATTACGCGCGACTTCCTGCACGGTGGCGGTCATCTCGTGCATGGCGGTGGCCACCTGGTCGGTCTCGACTTTCTGGCTGTTGACCCCGGCGCTGGTTTCTTCGGTCACCGCGGACAGTTCTTCGGCGGCGCTGGCGATCTGGGTCACGCCGTCGCGGATGCCGCTGATCAGCTCGCGCAGGGTCACGCCCATGCGCACGATGCCTTGTTGCAGCACGCCCAGTTCGTCGCGGCGGGTGACCTGCAGGTTCTCGGTCAGGTCGCCGGAGGCGATGCGCTCGACCACGGCCAGGGTTTCCTGCAGTGGGCGGGTGATCTGCCGGGTGATGATCACGGCGGCCAGTACACCGACCAGCAGCGCCAGCAGGGTGCTGATCAGCTGCAGGCTGCGGGCCTGAGCGCTCTCGATGTCGCGGCGGTCCAGCTGGATCTGGTACAGGGCGTCGCTGCGGCTGACGATGTCGGCGCCCTGGTCGGTCATTTCCTTGCGCGCCTCTACGGCGTTGCTGAAGGCGACCTTGAAGGCCTGCAGCGAGCTGCGGTAGCCGCTCAGGGCGGTTTCCAGCTGTTGCAGGGCATCGCGCTGGGTGCTGCTGAAATGGGACTTGAGCTGATCCATTTCGGCAATCGCAGCGTTGAGCTGGGTGACGGCTTTCTGTTCGGTGTCCGGGTTGTTGGTGGTGACGTAGCCGCGCACTTCATAGCGCGCCAGCTGGAAGGCTTCCTTGGCCTGGGTGATGGCCTGGAACTGCGTAAAGCGCTCGTCGCTCAGGGGCAACTGCTTGACCCAGGAGTTGATCCCGTTGATCAGGTCATTGGCGCGTTCGGCGTTCTGGTTCATCGCCAGGCGCGCAGCGTCGCCGCTGCGGTAGGCGTTGCGCATCTTGTTCAGCGAATCCTGATAGGCACTGATGGTTGCGCCCAGGCCTTGCAGGAGCTTGATGTTTTCCGGGCTCTGGAACGAGGCCAGGAGTTTTTTCTGCTGGGCGCTGAAATCGTCCAGGGTGTTCTGCACGCCTTGGGCGGCGGTTTCGTCGCCGTTGGCCAGCATGTACTGCAGGCGGGTGACCCGCAGCTTGGTCAGGCCGCTGTTGAGCTGGGTGATGTCGCTCATCCAGTTGCTGCGGTCGATCAGGCTGCCCAGGCTGGTCCAGCCGGTCAGTGCAAGGATGGTGGTCAGGGCCAGGACCAGGCCGAAACCCAGGCCCAGCTTAAGGTTGACGCTGATGTTGGCAAACCAACTACTCATTGAATTCCTCCAGGAACGTAGCTCTTCTTGATCTTGAGTTGGCTGGAAGATTGTTGTTGTTGGTGACCAGCAAGGTGTTTTGTAGGGGGTGTATCGGCGGGATGTGCCATAGCTGAAACGATTTCGTCGGCATTGTCCCAAGACAATGTTTTAGGCGATGGACGGCTATTTTGCGGGATGTGTCGCCGGTCCGTTGAGCTTTTTTTCACATTGATTTCACTCGGGCCCCACGCCCGGCGCCCTAGAGTCTGGGCGGTCGATGCCACGGGCATCGGCCAGCGTTCAATTGTCATCAGGCTTTCGTAGCCTTGCTGTGCGCTGCTCAACACATCGGAACATTCTCGTAAGGGCGGCTGGGAATTGACTACAAGACTGGTGTTGCCGGCGAGCAAGCGGCCCTTCCTGGGGCGCGTCCTGGTCCGTTACAAGAACCTGCTGGCGCTGCTGCTGGGCGCCTGCCTGGTGATTCCCCTGGGGCTGTTCCTGCTCCGGCCGGCCTCGGTGCCCGACCTGAGCCACGGCAACGGGGCCGGGCTCCAGGCCCTGACGGCCGCCTGGGACAAGGGCGAAATGATTGTGCTGGTGCGCCACATGGAGCGCTGCGACCGCTCCAATGCCGCGTGCCTGGGCCCGGCCGATGGCATTACCGACCGGGCCCGCGAGGTGGCGGTGGGGCTCGGCGCGCAGTTCGAGCACCTGGGCCTGGAGCGTACCGATATCTACAACAGCCCGTTGACGCGCACCGCGCAGACCGCGAGCTACATGTTCAGCAAGGTCAGCAGTGGCGATGGCTGGCTGTTCAACTGCAAGAACACCATGTTGCGCGATGTCATGGCGCACAAGGTCGCCGGGCGCAACCTGGTGCTGGTGACCCACAGCGAATGCATGGCGCAGATGGAGCAGGACCTGAAACGGGCGACCCCGACCCTGGGGTACGGCGCTTCCCTGTTCGTCTCCACCGATACCCTCAATGGCGCGCCGAAGATGCTCGGCCTGATCGAGGCCAGTGACTGGCGCTCGGTGAACCTCAAGCCCTGACCGCAGGCGGCCGCTCCGTGTGGCTGGCCTTCAGGGGCATAGGAAGCGGCTCAAGGTGCCAGCAGGTCCGGCTCGGCCGGTGGCGTGCCAGCCGCTGGCGGGGTGGCTGGCGGGCCGTCGTTGATGCGCTGCGGGCTGATCAGGTTGGTGAACTCCTCGATCAGGCGCTGGATCGCTTCCGGCGGCTGGCAGTCGCGAAACTCCATGCTGATCTGTACCTCGTCCGGGTCGCGTTCCTGGCCGTCACGCTTGCCGCTGCCGAAGGTGACGAAAAACTTCTCGCTCTGCAGCTCGCCGTTCTCCAGGTCGTGGCTGGCCTTCTGCAGCTCGGTGGCCTGCATGCGCACCGACAGGTCGACAGTCATCTTGTGCAGGGCCAGGCCCTTGGGCGAGACCAGGGCAATCAGCGGCACATTGATGATGTGGTCTTCGTTGAGCGCCACCTCGACCATCTTGGCCTTCATCGGCGTGCCCAGGTCGTCGACGTTGTAGTCGAAGAACTGGTCGAACAACTTGATGTACTGCTGGGCGATCAGGTTGTGGGTGGCGGCTGCAGCCTGATGCATGCCGCGGGTGATATGGCTCAGGTCGCTGGCGGACATGGGCTCCTTGCTGCGGGAAAAAAACGCCATGGATCACGCTCCTTGTTCGGTGGCTGAAGTGCCCCGCCATGAAGGCGGGGCGGGTTACTGGGGCGAAGGCGCGGTGTGGATCAACCGCCGGTGCCGGTTTTCTTCTCGTCCGCGGCATCGGGCATTTTCAGCGCGTTGGCGGTCGGCAGCTTGTCGGTGTCGGTCGGTTGAGTGCTAGGCAGCCGCACAGGCTTGGTGGCTGCGTCGGTGAGGAAGTCGATGACCCGCATCAGGGCTTCCGGTGGGTCCTGGCGGACGATCTTGGTGCTGATGGCGTAGCGGGCACGGGTGTCGGTCTTGCGGGTCTGGGTCGATTTGTGGCTCGCCGCGCCCTTGACCGAAACGCTGAACGGGCCCCAGCCCATCTTCGCCTCGAAACTGCCGGAGGCTTCGGTGCTGCTGGTGTCCTCGGCCATCTGGCTGATGGTCAGCTCGAACTCGATGGAGCCTTCCTCGATGGTGATGTTGGGGTGACTGATGGCCGCCAGCAACGGGATGCGCATCGACTTCTTCACGGTGCCCTTGTACACCCCCTGCTCATCCACCAGGGTTTCGTCATAGTCGAACTGCACCGAAACCGCCTGGCCGTTCTGAATGCACACGCCCATCAGGAAGTCCGCATAGGCTTTGCTCGCGGCGACCTGCGCCTGAATCATCGCCATCAGTGGACCGGTGATCATCTTGTCCAGGGGCAGGGCGGCGATCACGCCGCCAATCAGACCCTTATCGATATCTGCCATGGTCTAGCTCCTTGTTCTTTGTTGCGCGAAATGCGCCCTTGCAGGTTAAGAAAGCCGTGAAGGCCGATTCAGCAGGAATCGATTACCGGTGAGTGTTGGCATCCAGGCGGCGGATGTTGCCGATCTGCCGCAGGCTCAGGCCGTACTTGTCCGCCAGCACACTGCGGGAAATACCGCCCAGGCTTTCCAGTTGAATGTGCTGGTTGCGGATCTGCCGGCAGAAGTGGTCGGCCTTGGGGATCTCCAGGGCCAGGCCGGCGAAACGCTCGATCAGCGCGTTGAGGGCGTCGGGCGGAAGGATCAAAGCCAGGGAGGTACGTTCGGCGTGCTTGGGGATGTACTTGGGGCGGCCGCCGTATTCACGGGTCAGGCGGTAGGCATTTTCCAGTCCGATGCAGTCGATGAGGGCCTGGAGCGAGTGAGGGAGCTGGCGAACATCGATGAGTACGAGGTCTTTCACGTCCATTTGGTACCTCCTTGGAATTATGGATAAGGCTGGTTTGATCCTAAGGAGGTGTCTCGTCCTCTGTTCAGTGGGAAATTTCCCCCCTATTAAGGGGAACTATTACATTCTGATGTTGTATCGGTCGCTGGTGGTGCACTGGATTTTCCTAAACTGGATGAGGAAAAATCCATGTCACGCTACGCGATTGATTTCAGTTTTATCGCCTCTCTGGAGGGAGCTGCCATTACCCGCGGTTATGTGCCCGATCCGGACAAGAGCAAGAGTGGCGTCACGGTGGGCACAGGCTTCGATCTGGGGCAACGGAACGTAGAGGACCTGCAGGCGCTCAATCTGCCGGCGGACCTGATCCGGCGACTGACCCCCTACCTGGGGCTGAAGGGGCTCAAGGCCAAGGCGTTTCTCGACGGCCAGCCCTTGAACATCAGCAGTGACGAGGCGCTTTTGGTGGACGAGGCATTCAAGGCGCCCTTCGTCGATCTTCTGGCAGCGAACTACACCCAGGCCAGCGGAGTGGACTTCGCCCAACTGCCGGCACCGATGCAGACCGTTATCGCCTCGGTGGCCTTTCAGTACGGCAACCTGGCCAGTCGCACACCGAACTTCTGGGCCCAGGTGGTGGCCCGCGACTGGAAGAGTGCCCTGGCCAACCTGCGCAACTTTGGCGACAGCTACGGCACTCGCCGGCGCAAGGAGGCTGATCTGCTGGGCTCGCAGCTAACCTCGTAAGTGCTCGCCGCCCAGGCTCAAGGCCTGGGCGGCTTGCCGGTTTCAAGGGCAGGGGTAGGTTTGCAGCAGGCTGGCGTTGCCCATGTGGCTGGTGTCGTCGGGTTGTGTGCCGCTGGGCAGCGAGCGCCAGTCCACCAACAGGCACATGGCCTTGAGGGAAATGCCCTTGGCTTGGCCGATGGGGTTGGAAAACTCATAGCGGTACAGCGCCTGGGTGGTGTTCTGCGGGGTTACGCTGCTGGCATTGATCAAGGTGCTGCGAGCCATGTCCGGCAGTTTGTCCTGGGTGATGGTGAAGCGCGGTTGTTCACCCTGTTGGGTGAACGCGCCCTGGTCCCGAGAGCGTTTCCACAGCTGCTGCCACTGGCTGTTGCCGGCGGCGGTGCTCAGGGTGGCGGCGTAGGCCTTGAGGGTGGCGGGTGGGAGATTGGTGGTTTCCAGGGCGTGGGCAGCGCTGGCCAACAGGCTCAGGCCGAGGATCAGTGAACGCAGAATCAACATGGGAATATCTCCTTTTCCAGGCCGCAAGGGCCTGACACGAACATAGGGAAGATCCCGGCAACGAGGGTATCGCCGGGGGCAAGGCTCAGCGGGCGTCGAGGTAGTCCCGACGCAGGCCTTCCTTGCTGCTCTTGGCGATCAGTTCCTTGGCCACGGTGTTCTCGATGGCGTTGTCGTTGATGTTTTCCACCCCAAGGATGTTTTGCGCCGCCAGTTGCTGGCGCAACCCGGCCTTCTGGGCAACGGCCCGGCTCAGGGTACTACTGATAACGGTGATGCTCATGTCTGACTCCTTTTCGGGGAAAGCCCGTCGTTGGGCAGGAGTCATGGTTTCAAGGGCGGCGGGCGGGTATCAGCGGGAAAGGGTTCAAGGGGCATGGGCGGCAGGGATGGGCAAACGGCACCTGATTCAGGTGCCGTTTTTTTTGCGTTCAGCCGGCCGGCGCCAGGTTGACGAAGTAGTAGGCCTGGCGGCCCACCATGAGGGTCTGCTGGATCTGCAGCGGCGGCTTGGGCGCCTCGGCGCCACCCAGTACCGCCATGTGCTGCGGTGACTCGCGCAAGAAGGCCAGCAGTTGCGCCTCGTTCTGCAGGTCCTTGAGCAGGCTCTGGGTGTAGAACACGCTGGCGCCGGCGATGCGTTCGTTGGCCTGGTACAGCGCCAGCTGGTGCCCGCTATCCTGCAACGCCATGATCCGGTCGGTCACTGGAACGAACGACAGTTCGCGGTCGGCCCTGGGCGCGGCCCATTGGGCGTTGACCAGATAGCCGCCGATCACCAGGGCCATGAGCGCTATCAGGCACCCCCTGCGCTGGCGCCCCACGGTACTCCAGAAACCCGTGCCCGGGGCCCGCTTGGCCAGGCGCTGGTAGAGCACTGCGCCATATTCCGCCGCCAGCACCGCCGCGGCCGGGGTCAGGGACATCAGGTACACCGTGCGCTTGCTCGAAGCCAGGCACAGCAAGGCGAACTGCGCCAGTAGCCAGAGGCTGAAAAACAGCAGGTAGCGGTTCTGCACCAGGGTTTTACGGAAATGCCACAGGCCCAGGTAAACCAGGATGTTCCACGGCAGGAAGGCCTGGGGCAGCTTGGCCAGGTAGTAGTAGAAGGGCTCGTAGTGCCCGGCCTCCTCGAAGGAGCCGTCGAAGCGCCCGACGCTGTTGGTCCACAGCACTTCCCCCAGGGCCTGCAGGCCGCCGCGCTGGTAGAGCATGTACAGCCAGATCATCAGCGGCACCAGCCCCAGCAGGGTCAGCAGGCCCGGGCGCAGCCAGTGGCTGAAGGTGAAGCGCTTGTCGATCAGGCTGTCGGCCAGCAGGTAGGCGAAGATCACCACCCCGGGCATGGCCAGGCCGAGCACGCCCTTGCTCAGGGTGGCGATGGCGATCCCGCCGGCGAACGCCAGCCAGGAGAGCAGCGCCGGCTGCTGCGCGGCCTGGCGTCGATGGGCCTGGAAAAACGCCAGCAGGGCCAGGGTTACCCCGAGGCTGAGCAGGGCATCCTCGCCCACGCCGCGCACGTTGCTCCAGTAACTGGCCATGGTCGCCAGCATCAGCCCGGCCATGGCCGCCAGGGCTGCCGGCCGGCCAAAGCGGCGCAGCATGGCGTACAGCAGCATCACGCTGAACAGCCCGGCGAAGGCCGAGGCCAGGCGCACCGCCAGGGGCGTGCCGCCGAACGCGCGGATGGCCCCGGCATCGAGCCACAGGCTCAGCGGCGGTTTTTCCAGGAATGGCGTGCCGAACAGGCGCGGTGTGACCCAGTCATCGTCCAGGTGCATTTCCATGGCGATCCCGGCCACCCGGGCTTCGGTGGAACCTTGCAACTGGTGGTTGCCCAGGGCAAAGAAGAACAGCAGGCAGGCCAGCAGAAACAGCAGCGGAGCGGGTCGTGACATGAGTTGTGCGCCGGCAGGTCGAGGGGCGCAGCCGGAAGGCCGCGGGCAAGCCCGAAAGTATACGTAGGCAAGTCTTAACGAATTGTGAACAAGTAGGGGTAAAACGTGCGGATGTTCGCCGGCTGTGCGCGGGTTAGCCCATGGCCTGCTGGTAGGCGGCCACGGCTTGCGGGAACAGCTGTTCGTAGAGGGGGTAGGCGATGCCCAGCACGGTGATCTCGATGGCATCGGCGCCACATTCGGCGGAGTAGTCCTGAATGCTCACGCCCAGGGCAGGCACGGGTTGGTCGAGGTGGTGTACTACCAGGTGCAGCCCGCTCTGGCTCGCTCCTGCCAGTGCACGAACCTGCTGCTGGAGGCCGGCATAGGCCGGGGCGGCGATGAATTGGCCGAAGGCCACACCCATGGGCGGGTCGGCCGACTCCAGGGCCGACCAACCGAGCAGGGTCGAGCCCTGGTAGACCTTGAACCTTGCTGGAGCATCCGGGTGGGTGGGCATAGGGGGCTCTGGTGAGGGATCAGGTGAGGGCGCTTTCCTGCTGTTGCCGGCTGATGCGCCCGCGGCCCCAGGCCGACAGCGCCTCGATCACCGGCTGCAGCGATTGCCCCTCGTCGGTCAGGCGGTATTCCACCCGCGGCGGCACCTCGGCGTACACCGTGCGCGACACCAAGCCGGTGGCTTCCAGGTCCCGCAACTGCTTGGTCAAAAGACGTTGGGAGATCCCCGGCAGGCGCCGTTGCAGTTCGTTGAAACGCAGGAACTCGTTGGCCAGCAACTGGTGCAGGACCACGCCTTTCCAGCGGCCGTCGATCAGGTCCAGGGTGACCTCCACCGGGCAGCCTGGAATGTCCTGATAGTGTTTGTGTTTCATTGCCTGACGACCCTTTTGCGTAGCTGGTACGCAAAAGTACCCTACTTGTGCGGGCAGGGCATGAGGGATTTAAGTGTGCGCTTTCAATCGCCAAGGAAGCTCTGCAATGAAGGCCATCGCCTACCTCAAAGGCTCGCACCTGTCTGACCCCCACGCGTTCTGCGAGGTGCAACTGGACCCGCCGCCACTGGAACCCCACGACCTGCTGGTGGCGGTCGAGGCAGTGTCGGTCAACCCCCTGGATACCAAGGTCCGCGCCGGCCAGGTGGCGGTGCCCGACGAGGTGCGGACCCTGGGCTGGGACGCCAGTGGCGTGGTCCGCGCGGTGGGTAGCGCGGTGACCCTGTTCGCCCCTGGGGATGCGGTGTTCTATGCCGGCACCTTCACCCGCGATGGCGCCAATGCCGAGCTGCACCGGGTGGACGAGCGCCTGGTGGGGCACAAGCCGGCCAGCCTGTCCTTCGCCCAGGCGGCCGCCATGCCGCTGACCTCGCTGACCGCCTGGCAATTGCTCTTCGAGCGCCTGGGCCGGGTGCCCGGCGACCTCGCTGAACAGGGCACGCTGTTGATTGTCGGCGGTGCCGGTGGCGTTGGCTCGGTGCTGATCCAGCTGGCGCGCCGGCTGACCGCAATGACCGTCATCGCCACGGCTTCGCGGCCGGACAGCCGCCAGTGGTGCCTGGACCTGGGGGCCCATCAGGTGCTGGACCATTCCCGTTCGCTGGTGGAGCAACTGGCGGCCCTGGACCTGCCACCCGTGACCCATATTGCCGCCCTGACCCATACCCAGCGGCACTATGCCGAGCTGGCCCGGATCATCGTGCCCCATGGCCATATCGCGCTGATTGACGATCACGACTTCTTCGATGCGGTGCCGCTCAAGGCCAAGAGCGTGTCCCTGCACTGGGAGATGGTGTTCACCCGTGCCCTGTTCCAGACCCCGGACATGATCGAGCAGCACCGCATCCTCAACCGGCTGGCGCAACTGCTGGACCAGGGGCTGATCCGCTGCACCCTGAATGAAGTCTTCAGCCCGTTCAACGCCGACAGCCTGCGCCGGGCCCATGAGCGCGTGGAGCAGGGCGGCCTGCCGGGCAAGGTGGTAGTGGCCCGCGACGCCCAGGCCATCGCCTCCTTGTAGGCGCTGGCTGGGTGGGCGCTGATTGGGTGCTGGCTTGCCAGCGAAGGCGGCACCACCTCTGGCGCAGGGCCGCAGGGCCTCTTCGCCGGCGAGCCGGCTCCTACGGGAGTGGAGTGTCGGGGAGGACTGATCGGCGCAGGTGGCGCCCGCTGCGCCACCAGAAGATGCCGCCGAGGAAGGCCCCAGAACAGCCGAACAGCGGCGCCACCGGCAGGTAGCGCGCCAGCCCTTCGGGCTCGGGTTCATCATCCGGCGAGTCGGTGTAGAAGCTCGACGGGGCCAGGCTCATCACCAGCGGAATGGTCGGCATCGCCGCCAGTGCACCGCAGAACAGATAGATCAGCACATTGCGCCAGGCAAAGCGCTGGGCCAGCCAGAAGAACAGCACACAGGGCAGGACCGTGAAAATGCCGATCAGCACACCGCTCAACACCAGGGTCAGCAGGCCCACGAACAGCGTCTGGAGAATGATGTCCGTGTTCAACGCGCCGGCACCGGCCAGCATCCCCAGCATCAGCAGCACGGCCACGAGCGTGGCCAGGGCCGTGACGCCGATGAAGTAGGCGGCGAACCAGTCTTCAGGCTGCACGGTACGAAGGGTTGGCGTTTTTGCGGGCATGGGAACTATCGCTTCTTGAGGTGAGTGACAAGGCCGAGGCCGTGTGAGCTTTCTTTGCCGGCATGCCGGCTCCTGCAGGAAGTAGTCAGCACAGATGACGCCCGCTGAGCCACCAGGACATCGCTCCCAGAAAGGCCCCGCAAGCGCCGAACAAGTGTGCCAACGGCGCATAGCGCTCAAGGATGTTGACGCCGTGCGGGAGGTTGAAAAAGCCGGGAGACAGGCTCACCACCATGGGAATGGCGGGCAGCGCCGCCAGGG
>NZ_VYKE01000162.1:0-10794 GCF_032424515.1 Pseudomonas sp. JV245A | reverse complement strand
GGCTGGTGCCCCTGGCGCAGCAGGGTGGCCAGCAGGTCCGGCTGCCCCAGCCAGACCGGACAATCCGCCGCCAACCGTGCCAGCTCGGCGGAGTCGCCACTGGTCAGCACTTCCAGCTCCGGGGCCGCCTGACGCAACAGGCGGGCATAAACAGCGTGATCGTGTTCGGCAATCAGAACGCGCATGGCTCAAACCTTAAAAAACGGTGCAGGCAGCCGCCGACGGAGAATCGCTCCATCGATCAAGGCGGCTGCCAGGTCAGTCAGTTGCACTTACAAGGACGCCCGGGACCGGGCGCCTACAGGTCAGACCGGATCATTGCGACGCAGCAGCTCTTCGGGCAAGTGCTCGATGTACTCGTCTTCTGCCGGTGGCATCTGCAGGTGGTAGCCCTGCTTGTCGAGGTTTTCCAGCACCTGGTGGATGTCCTCGCGGGACAGCTTGCGCTCCGGGCTCAGCACCAGGTCGAAGGCATGTTGCGGCTTGCCGAAAGCCAGCAGCAGGTTTTCCGGCACGCGTTCCAGAGCCTCGCTTTTGAGCACGTAGAGGTACATCTCGTTCTTGCGCGGGCTTTTGTAGATGGAGCAGATACGTTTCAAGGCTGTTCTCCGGCGGTGGCCAGGCTGTCCAGCAGCGCCTGGCCCATCAATTCGCGGCGCCAGCCACGCAGCGAATCAGGCAATTGGTAAGGCCCGTTGGGGAAGCCGCTCTTGAGCAGGCTCTCCAGGGTTTTCTTGCGCAGCATCACTTCCGGGGCGATCCCCAGGCGCTCGGCCTGGGCCTGGCCCACGGCCTTGAGGCGCTTGAGCAGGGCCGCGGCTTCGATCGGCAGGGGTTCGGGCACGGCCGGCGGCCATTGATCCGGGCCGACGCTGGCGGTGCGCTTGATCAGGTCGAGGAGGAACTCGCCGTCCTGGCGCACGGTACGCGGGTGCATGTCTTCGATCTTGGCCAGCGCCGACAGGTTGTCCGGCTGGGTCTTGGCCAGGGGCCACAGGGCATGCTCGCGCACGATACGGTTGCGCGGCAGGTTGCGGGCACGGGCCTCGCGCTCGCGCCAGGCACACAGCTCACGCAAGACCGCCAGCTGGGCGCGGGACAGTTTCCAGGCCAGCTTGGCTTCGCGGTAGACCTCGTAGGGGTCCACTTCGCGGCGCAGGTTGGCCACCAGCTCGGCGCCGTCTTCCAGCACCCAGCGGTACTTGTCCTCGGACAACCTGGGCCGCAGTTCGGTGAACACCTGGGCCAGGTGCACGGCGTCTTCGGCGGCGTAGCTGACCTGGGTTTCCGACAGCGGGCGCTGCAGCCAGTCGGAACGGGTCTCGCCCTTGGGCAGGTCGATGCCCAGGACTTCCTGCACCAGGCGCGAATAGCCCATGGAGAAACCCAGGTTCAGGTAGGCGGCCGCCAGTTGCGTGTCGAACAACGGCGCCGGCAGGCTGCCAGTCAGGCGCAGCAGGACTTCAAGGTCCTCGCTGCAGGCGTGCACCACCTTGACCACTGCCGGATTCTCCAGCAGGGCCGCCAGTGGCTGCCAGTTGTCGATGGTCAAAGGGTCAATCAGGTAGGCGCGCTGCCCATCGCCAATCTGCAACAGGGCGGCAATGGGATAGAAAGTGTCGACCCGCATGAATTCGGTGTCGAGGGCGACGAATGGCAACTGCTGCCACTGGGCGCAAAGCTGACCGAGGCTATCGTTGTCGCGAATCCAATGTATATCGATGGCCACACGGCTCTCCCTTGAAGAATGGCGCGCAGTATATATCGCCTCCGGCGATTTCCGAGCATTCACCCGACAAGAGCAAGTGAGAAACCATCTGCCGGAGGGCAAGAATAGTCCGAGACTCTGGGCTAACCCTGTTTTCTCAGCACATAGACCCGCGAAGGCGCCCAACCGGGCAGCAGGTCCCGATGGTCGAGCACTTCAAAACCGGCTTCGCGGAACTCCGCTTCCAGCTGCACCTTGCTGGCCAGCGGCAGCATGCCGGAGCTGGCAGAAGCGGGTCGGGCGATCTGCAACAGCGGTTCGATCCGCGTGGCCAGGATCACCGTGTCCCGGCTGACCCGGTAGAACTCGCGCAGCAAGGCCAGGCGATCCTCGCCCCGGGTCACGTGGGCAAAGAGTTGCATGCAGATGATGCAGTCCACCGCATTGGCCGACAGGCCGATATTGAACGCCGAACTGTGAAAGGTCTTGACCCGTTTCAGCAGGCTGGCCGGGTGGTGGGTCTGGGCATGGTTCAACATGTCCTGGGAAGGGTCCGCCGCCAGAATCACCCGGTTGCCGTGCTCGCCCAGCACCGGCCAGTAGCGCCCGGCGCCGCAGGCCACATCCAGGATCAGCCCCGGCTCGCCGGCTTCCTTCAGGGCGTGACGCACCAGGCGTGCCGTGCGCCAGGCGGCCAGGCGCGCGCCAATCCCGGCTGGCCGGGGCTCGCGGCAGACGCGCGCGTGCTCCTGGTCGTAGCGCCGAGCGAACTCCAGTTCGATGGACGGTGGGGGATGGGACGACATGAACGGCGAACTCTTTTTGGAATCCAGGGGCCACAGGTTAACGTGCCATTCGTGAAAAAAAGGTCGAAAGCCCGCATCGCCTTCCGGCACCGGTACTTGCCTTGCCTGGTCGGCGGCTGGCGCCAATAATGCTCCGCCCCCCTGCCCCTCAAGGAACGATTCCATGCTCCCGCGCCTGCTGTTGTGTACCCTGCTGGGCCTCAGCGCCCCAGCCCTGAGCTTCGCCCAGGAGCCCTCCTCGCACCTGGACCAGGTGATCGAGCGCGGCCACCTGACGGTCTGCACCACCGGCGACTACAAGCCCTACAGCTACCTGCGCGACGACGGCCACTACGAAGGCATCGACATCAGCCTGGCCGAATCCCTGGCCGAGAGCCTCGGGGTGCGGGTGAAGTGGGTCAACACCACCTGGAAAGGCCTGATGGCGGACTTCCAGAGCCAACAGTGCGACATCGCCGTCGGCGGTATTTCGGTGTCACTGGAGCGGCAGAAAAAAGCCTTCTTCAGCCAGCCCCTGGGCATCGACGGCAAGATCCCCCTGGTGCGCTGCCAGGATCTCAAGCGCTACCAGACCCTGGAACAGATCAACCAGCCCGAGGTGCGCCTGATCGAGCCACCGGGCGGCACCAACGAAATCTTCGCCCGGGCCCACCTGCCCAAGGCCAGCCTGACCCTGTTCGCCGACAACGTGACGATCTTCGATCAGTTGCTGACCCACCGCGCCGACGTGATGATCACCGACGCCTCGGAGGCGCGCTTCCAGCAACGGCACAAGCCGGGGCTGTGCGCAGTCAACCCCGAGCGCTATCTGCAATACAGCGAGAAGGCCTTTCTCCTGCCTCGGGACGATGTGGCCTGGAAAAGCTACGTCGACCAATGGCTGCACCTGAGCAAGGCCACCGGCGCCTACGACCGGGTGGTCAATCAGTGGCTGGCCGCGCCCTCGTCCTGATCCAGCAGCAACTGCCGGAAAGCCTGGCAGGCGGCGCTGCGATAGGCGCCCTTGCGCCCCAGCAGCACCACGCTGCGCGGCGCCGGTGGTGACTGCAAGGCCAGGGTGCGCAGCCCCGGCTGCTCCCGGGCAATGGAGCTGGGCAGGATGGTCGCCAGTTGCCCGCGCCGGACCATCTCGACAATCGCACTGACCGAATTGGCCTCGGCGGCGATCGGCGGGGCAATGCCCTGCTGCCGGCAATACAGGTCGATGTGCCGGCGGGTGGCGAAGTCGGCGCTGAGCAGCACCAGGGGCTGGCGGCCCAGGGCCTCGGCACTCAGGGGCAGGCGCTCGGGCTGCGGATACTGCGGGCCGACCATCAGGCTCAGGGTCTCGATGAACAGCGCCTGACTCTCGATCTCCGCCAGGTGCTCGCCGGCGAAGGCGATACCCAGGTCCAGGCGGTCTTCGGCCAGGGCCGCTTCCAGGCGGTCCTGGGTCATTTCCTCGATGCTCAGGCCGATTCCCGGGTGCTGCCGGTAAAAGCGGCTGAGCAAGGGCCCGGCCAGGTAGGCGGTAAAGGTCGGGGTCAGTGCCAGGCGCAGCGAGCCGCGGCTCAGGTCCTGCACATCGTGGATCGCCCGCCTGGCCGCCTCCAGGTCCTGCAGGGCGCGGCGGGCATAGGCGACATAGGCCTGGCCGGCATCGGTGAGGCGCACGCTGCGCCCGGAACGGTCGAACAGCGGCGCCCCCAGGCCCTCCTCCAACTGCTTGATCTGTTGCGACAGGGTCGGCTGGGACACATGCAGCGCCTCGGCAGCCCGGGTGAAGTTGCAATGCTCGGCCACGGCCAGCAGGTAACGGATATGACGCAACAGCATGGGGAATTCCAACTATAGGCTGTAATTATGGAAAGCATAATAAGCCGGTCTTGGACGCTATAGCTGAAAACTTCCATCCTTGCCCCATCAGCGACGCAAGGAGAACCCCATGCAGAACATCATCGACGGCTTCCTCAAGTTCCAGCGCGAAGCCTTTCCCCAACGCAGTGAACTGTTCAAGCAACTGGCCAGCACCCAGAACCCCGGCACCCTGTTCGTCACCTGCTCCGACAGCCGGGTGGTGCCCGAACTGCTGACCCAGCAAGAGCCCGGCGACCTGTTCGTGATCCGCAACGCCGGCAACATCGTGCCCAGCTACGGCCCCGAGCCGGGCGGCGTATCGGCCACCGTGGAATACGCGGTGGCAGTGCTGGGGGTGAGCGACATCGTCATCTGCGGCCACTCCGACTGCGGCGCGATGACCGCCATTTCCACCTGCAAGTGCCTCGACCACCTGCCCGCCGTGGCCAACTGGCTGCGCCATGCCGAGTCGGCCAAGGTGATCAATGCCGCCCGCCAGCACGCCTCGCCCGCCGAGCACCTGGACGCCCTGGTGCGCGACAACGTGATCGCCCAACTGGCCAACCTCAAGACTCATCCTTCGGTGGCCCTGGCCCTGGAGCAGGGCCGGCTCAACCTGCATGGCTGGGTCTATGACATCGAGAGCGGCGCCATCGTCGCCCTCGACGGCAACACCCAGCGTTTCGTCTCCCTGGCCGAGTACCCGCACACCTGTGCCCTGGCCAGCCAAGCTTCCAGCGCTGCCTGAGCAGCCCCCGTTTCGTCACTCAAGAGGAGTCACCCCATGCTGCAATCCCAATTCGCCCAAGCTCCACGCCTGGCCCTGGCCGACACCATCATCGACGCCAAGGCGCGCAAGAACCTGTCGTGGCAGGACCTCACCGACGGCACCGGGCTGAGCCTGGCCTTCGTCACCGCCGCCCTGCTGGGCCAGCACGCCCTGCCGGCCACCGCCGCCGACCTGGTGTGCGACAAGCTGGGCCTGGACCAGGACGCCAGCCGCCTGCTGCAGAGCATTCCCCTGCGCGGCAGCATCGCCGGCGGCATCCCCACCGACCCGACCGTGTATCGCTTCTATGAAATGCTCCAGGTCTACGGTTCGACCCTCAAGGCCCTGGTCCACGAGCAGTTCGGCGACGGCATCATCAGCGCCATCAACTTCAAGCTGGACATCAAGAAGGTCGAAGATCCGGAAGGCGGTTCCCGCGCGGTAATCACCCTGGACGGCAAGTACCTGCCGACCAAGCCGTTCTGATCCCGGGTTGCAGGTTGCTCCAGCGGTAGGTGCCTGCCGGGCGTGCGTATCGTCCGGTTTGCGGCCCTGCGGCCCGGATCGCGGCCTGCGGCAGCGGCTACAGGTCCGCGGTGTTATTTAGTTTTTAAATAACACCGCGGACTTTCTGATTTGCCCCCACTCCAGACCGAGCCGCCTAATCGGATCCTTGTTTGTTGAAGGTCCGACCATGGAAAACGTTCGTGCAACTTCCCGCCCCGCACTCTGGCTGATGGTCAGTGTGATTCTGGTGGCGCTCAATCTGCGTCCGTCGATGGCCGCCGTCGGCCCGCTGCTGTCGGGCATTCGTGGCGATATCCCCTTGAGCTTCAGTCTGGCTTCGCTGCTGACCATGCTGCCGGTCATGGCCATGGGCCTGGCGATGTTCTTCGGCATGGGCATCAGCCAGCGCCTGGGCGAGCACCGCACTGTGGTCCTGTCGCTGCTGGTCATCGGCCTGGCCACGGTCTCGCGGCTGTTCATGGATTCGGCAGCCGAGCTGATTCTCAGCGCGGTGCTGGCCGGCATCGGCATCGCCCTGATCCAGGCACTGCTGCCGGCGCTGATCAAGTCGCGCTTTGCCGACAATGTCTCGTTGTTCATGGGCCTGTACGTCACCTCGATCATGGGCGGTGCAGCGCTGGCCGCGTCGTTCTCGCCCCTGGTGATGAACCACAGTGGCAGTTGGCGCCTGGCCCTGGCGATCTGGGCCGCCCTGGCGCTGCTGGCCCTGGTGTTCTGGTACGCCCAGCGCACGGCCCTGCCCAGGCTGCCGGGCAAAGGTGGAGCACGGGAGTCCTTTGCCGGTAATCGCCGGGCCTGGCTGCTGGCGGTGTTCTTCGGCCTCGGCACCGCTTCCTACACCTGCGTGCTGGCATGGCTGGCGCCCTACTACGTGGAGAACGGCTGGAGCGAGCAGAACGCGGGCCTGTTGCTGGGCTTTCTCACCGCCATGGAGGTGATTTCCGGGCTGGTCACCCCGGCCATCGCCAACCGCAGCCAGGATCGGCGCCTGGTGCTGGTGGCCCTGCTGGTACTGATCATCGCCGGCTTCTGCGGCCTGATCCTCAGCCCCAAACACCTCAGCCTGCTGTGGCCGTGCCTGCTGGGCCTGGGAATCGGCGGGCTGTTTCCCATGAGCCTGATCGTCTCCCTGGACCACCTCAGCGACCCGCGCCGCGCCGGTGGCCTGACCGCTTTCGTGCAGGGCATCGGCTACCTGATTGCCGGGCTGTCGCCGTTGCTGGCGGGCATGATCCGCGACCAGCTGGGCAGCTTCGAGTGGGCCTGGTGGTCACTGGCCGCGGTGATGCTGGTGATGATCCTCATGGCGCTGCGCTTCGATCCGAAGCATTACCGCCAGCACATCCGCTGAGCCGGGGGAGGCCATCATGAACCCGGCGAACTTCACCCAGGCCAACCTTGGCATGCTGCTGTGGGCGGTGCTGATTGCCGCTTCGTTCTTTGCCGCCGCCGAGGTCAGCCAGGCCATCGACCCGGTACTGCTGACCGCCCTGCGCCTGTTGTTCTCGGCGCTGATGTTCGTACCTCTGTTGTGGCTCAAGGGTTCGGCGCCCATGACCCTGGCCGGCTTGCGCGCCCATGGGCTGCTGGGCCTGCTGCTGGCGCTGTATTTCGGTTCGCTGTTCGAAGCCCTGCGCTATACCTCGGCGGTCAACACCGGGACCCTGTTCACCCTGGTGCCGCTCCTGACCCTGGTGTTCGAAGCCTGGCTGCTGCCTGGAAGCGGCCAGCGGCGCCGCCTGCTGCCGATGCTGGTGGCGGGGGCCGGGGCGCTGCTGCTGATCCTCAAGGGCGGCGCGCCAGGGCAATTGCCGTCGCTGTACGCCATGGGTATCTACGCCCTGGGCTGCCTGGCCATGGCCGCCTACTCGCCGCTGAGCCAGCGCTTCAAGGCCGGCAGCCTGCAAGGGCGCAGCCCGGCGGCCATGACCTTCTGGAACATGCTGTTCGGATCGCTGTTCCTGTTTGTCGCCAGCCTGGCCAGTGGCGGCTGGCGCAGTGCCGCGCTACTGCGCGGCAACGACCTGCTGTGGCTGCTGTACCTGGCGCTGTTCGCCACCCTGGCAACCTTCTGGCTGCTGCATCGGGCCATCGGCGTCATCGCCCCGTCCACGGTGATTTCCTACATCTACCTGAGCACCCTGTTCCTCACGCTGTTCCACTGGTTGTGGCTGGGCCAGGGGCCACAGTTGACAGAAATGCTCGGCGCCCTGCTG
Organism: Pseudomonas sp. JV245A; assembly: GCF_032424515.1. Classification (NCBI taxonomy): domain Bacteria; kingdom Pseudomonadati; phylum Pseudomonadota; class Gammaproteobacteria; order Pseudomonadales; family Pseudomonadaceae; genus Pseudomonas; species Pseudomonas sp. JV245A. Next base: position 2,931 of record NZ_VYKE01000162.1, on the reverse strand, counting down.
GTGGCCCTGGGCATGCTCGGCCTGGTGCGCGGCAGCCGCCCGACAGCCGCGGCGGCCTGAAATTTCCCCGGGACAAGCACCATTGCAGTGCGCGAAACTGCGCAGGTCGTGTTATCGGACATTTATGTCCCGATGCTGTCCGCGAATCCCCGCCCCGGGCATTTAATTAGGACGATCGTTCCGCTAGCATCGATCCGGTTTGCGCGCCACCGGCGCCAGGTGCTCAGCGGGATGGAACGGATGCTCATCAGCAATGTGCTCAGAAAACTCGACATGCAGGACCTCATGGTCTTTATCGCGGTGTACGAGCAAAGCAGTGTCACCGGGGTTTCGGAAACCCTCTGCGTCAGCCAGTCGACCGTCAGCTACTGCCTGAAGAAACTGCGCAACGGCTTCGAGGACGAACTGTTCATCAACACCCGCACCGGCATGCGCCCGACCTACAAGGCCACCAGCATGTACAACCACGTGCTGAGGATCCTGGAGAGCATCAACCTGTGCCACAGCGGTGTGCCGGCCTTCGACCCGAGCCGCCAGGCCGTGACCTTCAACCTCTGTGCCCCGGAATACTTCGAGCTGCTGATCCTGCCGCGCCTGCTCAAGGGCTTCGACTACGCCGACCTGCCGGTGACAGTCAACGTGCAGAAGCTGGAAAGTGATATTCCCGCCGAGGACCTGCGCGATGGCAGCGTCGACCTGGTGATCTGTTTCGGGCCCGACTTCCATCGCGGCCACGCCGACTTCAAATCGCAGATGCTGCTGGAGGACGACCTGGTGTGTGTCTTCGACAAGCGTGCGACCCCGCCCAGGGAACCGCGCTTCAGCCTGCAGTCGTTCGTCGAGCGGCGGCACGTGTTTCCCACGCCCTGGACGTCGGACAGCAACATGGTGGACGGCTGGCTGGCGCGCCAGGCCCACAAGCGGCAGATCGTCGCCCGCTCCAACAGCTACAGTGCAGCGCTGAAGATGATCACCGGCACCGACTTCCTCCTCACCCTGCCCCGGCGCATCCAGGCACTGCTGGCCAACGAGGCAGTGTTCAACCATTGCGAGGCCCCCAGCGGCCTGCCGGGATTCAGCCTGGACATGCAGTGGAGCCAGCACACCGATCAGGACAGCGCGCAGACCTGGTTCCGTGAACAGATAGTCAAGGTCTGCGCCGAGCAGGGGCTGGCCTGATCCTCAGCGGCCGACGGCGGCCTTGCTGTAGGACGCGCGGTCGATATCGACGATCTCCACGCACAGTTGCACCTGGACATCCGCCGGCCATGGCGCCAGATCCTGCAACACCGCCAGCAGGCCCTCGGACAACTGCTTCTTGACCTCTGGCGAACGGCCGCTGAGCAAGGCCAGCTTGACGTGGACAAAGCCGCGCTCGCCAATCCCGGTGCCGACCCGAAACGCTTCCACCTTGACTGCGCGGCTCTTGATGTCGAACTCGTCGGAGAACTGCCCGGACGCCACCAGCCCATGATTGAGTCGCAGCAGCGCCTTGTCGACGTCCAGTTGCGGCAGGTTGGCGGTGTATTCCATATGCAGGTGCGGCATGGCAAAGCTCCCGGTCAGTCAGGGGTAAAAAGGCGCTCCATACTACACAACCCGCCCCACGCCGCCGCAGTAGCCGTTAGCCTCATTGCCTGGACGCCGCCCTTTCCCGCAGGGCCAGGGTTTCCCAGGCCGCCACCAGCAGCATCACCAGGGTGGTCAGGCTGCCCAGCGCCAGGGCGGAAAACCACTGGTTCCAGGCCGCGGGCAACAACAGCAGCAAGGCCGCGAGCCCGGCCAGGTGCGACAGCGGCGGCAACGGCCGCTCGTTCATCACCCACTTGAACAGCGCGCAACCGAGCAGGAACAGCCAGGGGCCGCCGACGATCACCAGCACCGCGGCCTGGCTGGCATGCTGCGGGTGCACCAGCACCAGTTCGTCGGCCACCGCACTGACGATGATCCCGGCGACGATCAGCACATGCAGGTAGGTGTAGGCAATACGCGCCTGGCGCCCCGGGTCGCTGGAGTGGGCGATGCGGTGGTGGGCACGCTCGGCGCCGCTGTCGAAATACACCCACCACATGGCAATGCTGCCCAGCACCGCCACCACGAAAGCCAGTACCCCTTCGGCACTGGTGGCCAGCTCGGCGAAGGTGGCGCCGGTGACCAGCAGGGATTCACCCAGGGCGATGATCACGAACAGAGCGCAGCGCTCGGCCATGTGGTTGCCTTCGACATTCCAGTCTTCCAGGGTCGAGCGGCCGAGCCCCGGCACCCAGAAATACAGCGACGGCGACAGCACCTCGATGGCCAGGGCCAGCCCCCAGCACGCCAGGCGCTGCGGGCCTTCGAGCAGGCCACCGGTGATCCAGAAAACGCCCGAGAACATCAGCCACAAGAGGATCCGCTGGAAGTTGCGGGTCATGTTCAGCGGCTCGCCGCGCACCGCCCACAGCGAATAGGCGGTGCGCCCCACCTGCATGAACACATAGGCGCCGGCGAACAGCAGCCCACGCTCGCCGAAGGCCTGGGGAATCGACGAGGACAGCAGCAACCCGGCCACCATCAGCACGAACAGGCCGAGGCGGATCGGCAGGGCTTCCGGGTCCAGCCAGTTGGTGATCCACGAGGTGAAGATCCACACCCACCACACCGCCACCATCAGCAACGCCACCTGCAGCGCTCCGCCCAGGGACAGATGAGCCAGCAGGGAGTGGGACAGTTGGGTCACGGCAAACACGAACACCAGGTCGAAGAACAGCTCGACCATGCCAACCTTGCCGCTGTCGTGGCTGCCACGCCCACGCAACAGGGAACGGGAACGACTCATGGGCACACTCCACCGATCAATGTTTCAACAGACGATCCACACAGCAAAGCAGCCCCCTGTGCCTATGCCAAGCTGGCGGCCTCCGTTCACTGCGCCGCTGCCGCAGGCTGCGA
>NZ_VYKE01000161.1:0-11003 GCF_032424515.1 Pseudomonas sp. JV245A | reverse complement strand
CCCAGGCCCTGGAACAGCCCACCCAGCAGGTTCGCCAGGGACAGCCCGGGCACGCCCTGGGTGGCCGCGGGCAGCGGCTCGATCAGGCTCAGCAGCAGCCAGCCGAGGCCGACGAAGGGTGCTGTGTAGGCCGGCAGGCTGGCGGGGTTGCGGGCACGTTTGAGCCATTGCTGGGTAATGATCGCGCTGAGGCCGCCGGCGGCGATGATCAGCGGCGGCAGCAATACCGACCAGGGCAGGTACAGGCCCAGCAGCAGGCCCAGCAATACGCCGTTGTAGCTGAACAGCCCGGCCTGGCGGTCGGCCTTGGCGTACCCCCGGCGTTGCGCGGTCAGCAGCCCGGCCAGAGCACCCAGCAGGGCAGCGCCGAGCAGTGCCGGGGCACTGACCAGGATCGCCAGCAGGCACAGCAGGCCGCACAGCGGATGGCGCTGGAGAAAGATCTGACTGAAGCCGTTAAGCAGGGCAGTGGCCCAGTCGGGGCAGAAGGCATTGAAAGACTGTGAAGGCATGATGCAAATCAGTGGGGCGGCCCCTGGGCGAGGGTTGCGCCGACCGCCCAGGCCTCCTCTGCGGGAGGCTCTGGCCGGTCAGCGGCGCCATGGGCTGCGGGTCAGAGAAGGGTTTCGACGCGCAACGAATTGGTGGTGCCCGGCTGGCCGAACGGCACACCGGTGGTGATCACCACGGTGTCGCCGCGCTTGGCCAGGCCCTGGGCCTGGGCGATTTCCAGGGCCGTGGCACACACCTCGTCGACCTGGCGCAGCCGGTCGTTGACCACCGAATGCACGCCCCAGGCCACTGTCAGGCGGCGAGCAGTGGCAAGGTTCGGCGTCAGGTTGAGGATTGGCACCGAAGGCCGCTCGCGGGCGGCGCGCAGGGTCGAACTGCCGGATTCGCTGTAGTTCACCAGCACCGCCACCGGCAGGATGCTGCACACCCGGCGGATCGCACAGCTGATGGCGTCCGAGACCGTGGCCTCGGCCTGGGGCCGGCTGACGTCCAGTTGGGTCTGGTAGTCCGGGCCGGTTTCCACCTGGCGGATGATCTTGCTCATCATCTGCACGGCCTCCAGCGGGTATTCGCCGGAAGCGGTTTCCGCCGACAGCATCACGGCGTCCGCACCCTCGGCCACAGCGTTGGCGACGTCGGTGACCTCGGCCCGGGTCGGCGCAGGGGAGAAACGCATGGATTCGAGCATTTGGGTGGCCACCACCACCGGCTTGCCCAGCTGGCGGCAGGTGCTGATGATGTTTTTCTGGATCTGCGGCACGCTTTCTGCCGGTACTTCTACCCCCAGGTCGCCCCTGGCCACCATGATCGCGTCGCTCAGCTCGGCGATTTCCCGCAGTTGGGTGACGGCCGAAGGCTTCTCGATCTTGGCCATCAGGTAGGCCTTGTCGCCGATCAGCGCACGGGCTTCACGGATGTCTTCCGGGCGCTGCACGAAGGACAGGGCCACCCAGTCCACCCCCAGTTCCAGGCCGAAGCTCAGGTCGCGACGGTCCTTGGCCGTCAGCGGGCTGAGGTCGAGCACCGCCTGGGGCACGTTGACCCCCTTGCGGTCCGACAGCTCACCGCCATTGAGCACGGTGGTCTCGATGGCGTCGGCGTGCTTGGCGATCACCCGCAGGCGCAGCTTGCCGTCGTCCAGCAGCAGGTCCATGCCCGGCTCCAGGGCGGCGATGATCTCCGGGTGCGGCAGGCTGACCCGCTGGGCGTTGCCCGGGGTCGCGTCGAGGTCCAGGCGCAGGGCCTGGCCGCGCACCAGTTGCACCTTGCCCTCGGCGAAGGTGCCGACCCGCAGCTTCGGCCCTTGCAGGTCCATGAGGATGCCCAGGGGGTAGTTCAGTTCGCGCTCTACCTGGCGGATCCACTCGTAGCGCTGGGCGTGGTCGGCATGGGCGCCGTGGCTGAAATTGAGCCGGAAGATGTTCACCCCGGCTTGCACCAGCTCACGGATGTCCTCGATGCCGTCGATGGCCGGGCCCAGGGTGGCGAGGATTTTGACCTTCTTGTCAGGCGTCATGTTTGGGGTTCTCGAGAATCAGGATGGCGCGGAAGTCGTTGACGTTGGTGCGGGTCGGCTCGGTGACGATCAGGTCCCCCAGCGCCGCGAAGTAGCCATAGCCGTTGTTGTTGTCCAGCTCGTCGCTGGCGCTCAGGCCCAGGGCCGCGGCGCGGGCGTAGCTGTCCGGGGTCATGATGGCCCCGGCATTGTCCTCGGAACCGTCGATGCCGTCAGTGTCGCCGGCCAGGGCATAGATGCCCGGGTAGCCCTTGAGGCTGTCGGTGAGGCTCAGGAGGAACTCCGCGTTGCGTCCGCCACGGCCATTGCCGCGCACGGTGACCGTGGTTTCACCGCCGGAGAGGATCACGCAGGGCGCCGCCAGGGGCTGGCCGTGCAGGGCGACCTGGCGGGCGATGCCGGCGTGGACCTTGGCCACCTCCCGGGATTCGCCCTCCAGGTCGCCGAGGATCAGTGGGCTGAAGCCGGCCTGGCGAGCCTTCACGGCCGCCGCCTCAAGGGACTGCTGGGGCCGGGCGATCAGCTGGAAGTGGCTGCGCGCCAGGCACGGGTCACCGGGCTTGACGGTTTCCGACTCGGGGCTCTGCAGCCAGCTGCGGACCGCGGCCGGTACGTCGATGCCATAGCGCTTGAGAATCGCCAGGGCCTCGGCCGAGGTGCTGGGGTCGGCCACGGTGGGGCCGGAGGCGATGACCGTGGCCAGGTCGCCGGGTACATCGGAAATCGCATAGGTGTAGAGCGTGGCCGGCCAGCAGGCCTTGGCCAGGCGTCCACCCTTGATCGCCGAGAGGTGCTTGCGCACGCAGTTCATCTCGCCGATGGTGGCGCCGGATTTGAGCAGGGCCTTGTTGATGGCCTGCTTGTCCGCCAGGGTGATGCCGGCGGCTGGCAGGGCCAGCAGCGCCGAACCGCCACCGGACAGCAGGAAGATCACCCGATCCTGTTCCGACAGGTTGCTGACCAGTTCCAGCACGCGCTTGGCCACGGCCAGGCCGGCGGCGTCGGGTACCGGGTGGGCGGCTTCGACCACTTCGATCTTGGTGCAGGGGGCGCCGTGGCCGTAGCGGGTGACCACCAGCCCGGAGACTTCGCCCTGCCAGCTGCGCTCGACCACCTGGGCCATGGCCGCGGCGGCCTTGCCGGCGCCGATGACGATGACGCGGCCGCTGCGGTCGCTGGGGAGATGGGCTTGCAGAACCTGTTGCGGGTGGGCGGCGTCGATGGCTGTGGCGAACAGCTCACGGAGGAATTTTTGCGGATCGACCGACATGGCGGGCTCCCGGATTTCTTGTTATGGGGGGCTTGAAACGGGTGTAGCCGCCACCTCAGGCGGCGGCAAGGTCAGCAGGGCCTGTCCCTGGCCCGCCGTGAGGCGTTTCCTGCGAACCTTGGCGCAGCCTGCGGCAGCGGCTACGGATGCTGCTTATTTCTTCTCGCGGATCGAGAAGTTGGCCATGTGTTCCAGGCCCTTGATCAGGGCCGAGTGGTCCCAGTTGGCGCCACCGATGGCGGTGCAGGTGCTGAACACTTGCTGGGTGTTGGCGGTGTTGGGCAGGTTGATGCCCAGCTCGCGGGCACCGCTCAGGGCCAGGTTCAGGTCCTTCTGGTGCAGGTTGATGCGGAAGCCCGGGTCGAAGGTGCCCTTGATCATCCGCTCGCCGTGCACTTCGAGGATCTTCGAGGAAGCGAAGCCACCCATCAGTGCTTCACGCACCTTGGCCGGGTCGGCGCCGTTCTTCGAGGCGAACAGCAGGGCTTCGGCCACGGCCTGGATGTTCAGGGCGACGATGATCTGGTTGGCCACCTTGGCAGTCTGGCCGTCACCGTTGCCACCCACCAGGGTGATGTTCTTGCCCATGCTCTGGAACAGCGGCAGGGCACGTTCGAAGGCCTGGCTGTCGCCACCGACCATGATGCTCAGGGTGGCGGCCTTGGCCCCGACTTCACCGCCGGACACCGGGGCGTCCAGGTACTGGGCGCCGGTTTCGTTGATCTTGGCGGCGAAGGCCTTGGTAGCGGTGGGCGAGATCGAGCTCATGTCGATGACGATCTTGCCCTTGCCGATCCCGGCGGCCACGCCGTCGGCGCGCAGCAGCACGTCTTCGACCTGGGGGGTATCGGGGACCATGATGATGACGAACTCGGCTTCCTGGGCGACGTCCCGGGGTGAGGCCAGGGCGATGGCGCCGGCGGCGATCAGGTCGGCCGGAGCCTTGCCGTGGTGTTCCGAGAGCAGCAGGCTGTGACCGGCCTTCTGCAGGTTGGCGGCCATTGGGTGGCCCATGATGCCGGTGCCGATAAATCCGATTTTAGCCATGATAAAAATCCTCTATTCAACGGGACCTTGTGGGCGCTGGCTGGCCAGCGAAGGCGGTCTTGCGGGCCTCTTCGCCGGCAAGCCGGCTCCTACGCAGGTACAGGTTCAGATTGCGTTGTGGGTTTTCAGCCAGCCAAGGCCGGCTTCAGTGGTGGTCAGCGGCTTGTACTCGCAACCGACCCAGCCCTGGTAGCCGATGCGGTCCAGGTGCTCGAAGAGGAAGCGGTAGTTGATCTCGCCGGTGCCCGGCTCGTTGCGCCCGGGGTTGTCCGCCAGCTGGATGTGGTTGATCTGGCCCAGGTGGTTGGCCATGGTCCGCGCCAGGTCTCCCTCCATGATCTGCATGTGGTAGATGTCGTACTGCAGGTACAGGTTGTCGCTGCCCACCTGCTCGCGAATCGACAGCGCCTGGGCGGTATTGTTGAGGTAGAAGCCGGGAATGTCGCGGGTGTTGATGGCTTCCATCACCAGCTTGATGCCCACGGCCTGGAGCTTGTCGGCGGCGTACTTGAGGTTGGCGACCAAGGTCTTTTCCACCAGGGCTTCATCGGCGCCCTGTGGGCGGATGCCTGCCAGGCAGTTGATCTGGGTATTGCCCAGGACCTGGGCGTAGGCAATGGCCAGGTCGACCCCGGCGCGGAACTCCTCGACCCGGTCGGGCAGGCAGGCGATACCGCGTTCACCCTTGGCCCAGTCGCCGGCCGGCAGGTTGAACAGCACCTGGCTCAGGCCCTGGGCGTCAAGTTGCGCCTTGATTTCGGCAGAGCTGAATTCGTAGGGGAACAGATATTCGACGCCGCTGAAGCCGGCATCGGCGGCCGCCTTGAAGCGGGCGAGGAAGTCCTGTTCGGTGAACAGCATGGACAGGTTGGCAGCAAAGTGCGGCATGGTGGTCTCCTGTGGTTCGGTCAAGCCTGGGGCTGGCGCCAGGGGGCGGGCGGCCCGGGCGCCACCTCTGGCGGGAGGGGGCGCCCGGGGCCCGGCCGGTGCCAGCGGTCAGGGGTATCAGTCGAGCAGGGAAATCGCGGTAGGGGCGTCGTTGCCCACCAGCGCCAGGTCTTCGAACTCGTTGACCGCGTTGATTTCGGTGCCCATGGAAATGTTGGTCACGCGCTCCAGGATGATTTCCACCACCACCGGCACCTTGAAGGTCTGGAGCATTTCCTGGGCCTGGCGCAGGGCCGGCTGGATGTCCTTGGGTTCGAACACCCGCAGGGCCTTGCAACCCAGGCCTTCGGCAACGGCCACGTGGTCGACGCCATAGCCGTTGAGTTCCGGCGCGTTGAGGTTGTCGAAGGACAGTTGCACGCAGTAGTCCATGTCGAAACCGCGCTGGGCCTGGCGGATCAGCCCCAGGTAGGAGTTGTTCACCACCACGTGGATGTACGGCAGGTTGAACTGCGCGCCCACCGCCAGTTCTTCGATCATGAACTGGAAGTCGTAGTCGCCGGACAGCGCCACCACCTGGCGGTTCGGGTCGGCCTTGACCACGCCCAGGGCAGCGGGGATGGTCCAGCCCAGCGGGCCGGCCTGGCCGCAGTTGATCCAGTGGCGTGGCTTGTAGACGTGGAGGAACTGCGCGCCGGCAATCTGCGACAGGCCGATGGTGCTGACGTAGCAGGTGTCCTTGCCGAATACCTGGTTCATTTCTTCGTACACGCGTTGCGGCTTGACCGGCACGTTGTCGAAGTGGGTCTTGCGGTGCAGGCTGGCCTTGCGCTGCTGGCAGTCATGCAGCCAGGCGCTGCGATCCTTGAGCTTGCCGGCGGTCTGCCATTCGCGGGCCACCTCCAGCAATACGGTCAGGGCGCTGCCAGCATCGGAAACGATGCCCAGGTCCGGGGTGAAGACACGGCCGATCTGGGTCGGTTCGATGTCCACGTGGATGAACTTGCGGCCTTCGGTGTAGACGTCCACCGAACCGGTGTGGCGGTTGGCCCAGCGGTTGCCGATGCCCAGCACGGTGTCGGACTTGAGCAGGGTGGCATTGCCGTAGCGATGGGAGGTCTGCAGGCCGACCATGCCCACCATCTGTGGGTGATCGTCAGGGATGGTGCCCCAGCCCATCAGGGTCGGGATCACCGGAATGCCGGTCAGTTCGGCGAACTCCACCAGCAGCTCGCTGGCGTCGGCGTTGATCACGCCGCCACCGGCCACCAGCAATGGACGTTCGGCCTGGTCCAGCAGGGCCAGAACCTTTTCCGCCTGCAGGCGGGTCGCTGCCGGCTTGGCCAGGGGCAGGGGCTGGTAGGCGTCGATGTCGAATTCGATTTCCGCCATCTGCACGTCGAACGGCAGGTCGATCAGTACCGGGCCGGGACGGCCGGAGCGCATTTCATAAAAGGCTTTCTGGAAGGCGTAGGGCACCTGGCCCGGTTCCAGCACGGTGGTGGCCCACTTGGTCACCGGCTTGACGATGCTGGTGATGTCCACGGCCTGGAAGTCTTCCTTGTGCAGGCGGGCGCGGGGGGCCTGACCGGTGATGCAGAGAATCGGGATGGAGTCGGCCGAGGCGCTGTACAGGCCGGTGACCATGTCGGTGCCGGCGGGGCCCGAAGTACCGATGCACACGCCGATGTTTCCGGCCTTGGTGCGGGTGTAGCCCTCGGCCATGTGCGAGGCGCCTTCGACGTGGCGAGCGAGCACGTGATCGATGCCACCGACCTTCTGCAGCGCGGAATACAGCGGGTTGATGGCGGCACCCGGGATGCCAAAAGCGGTATCGACCCCTTCACGGCGCATCACCAGAACGGCGGCTTCGATTGCTCTCATTTTGCTCATGGTTTTGTGCCTCTTGCGTTTTGTAATTGTATACAAGTGGTTTTGCGCAAAGTGTATTCACGGCGGATGGCGCAGGTCAATCCATTTTCTTGAGCGGCAGCGGCTTTCATCAAAGCCCCGATAAACCGGCGTCCTTTTGTCGCAGGGGCTGCCTTTCGCGAATTATTGTATACAAAAAATAAATTCATTGTGTTCTATTTGTTGTATCGGACTTCTCCTACAAGAAGCTTCCCCAGGCTTTCTCAATAACAAGATAAGGACGGCACCCATGAGCGCTTTAACCTTGAAAGTCGCAGTCAACCTGGCCAACCAGGCCATCAACGCGGGGCGCAAGATCAATGCGGCGCCGCTGACCATCGCGGTGCTGGATGCCGGCGGGCACCTGGTGACCCTGCAACGGGAGGACGGCGCCAGCCTGCTGCGCCCGCAGATCGCCATCGGCAAGGCCTGGGGGGCGGTGGCCCTGGGCAAGGGCTCGCGCCTGCTGGCCCTGGACGCGCAGCAGCGCCCGGCCTTCATCGGCGCATTGAACGGTCTGGGGCAGGGCAGCGTGGTGCCTGCGCCGGGCGGGGTGTTGATTCGGGATCAGGCGGGGGCAGTGATGGGGGCGATCGGCATCAGTGGCGATACCTCGGACATCGATGAGCAGTGCGCCATCAGCGCGATCGAAGCCCAGGGCCTGGCGGCGGACGCTGGCGTCAGCGCATAGCCCTCGACCTCGCGGGCCCGGCCTGTAGCCACTGCCGAGCCCGCGAGGCTGCGAAAAGCCGCGCAGGATCTTGATTGAAACTATTGCGCCCTTGCGGGCCGGGAAACAAACCGGAAAGTACCGAAACGCTATCAGCGATCCAGTTCACAGCCCTTGAGCACCAACCGGATGATGGTCTGCGCCGCAGCTTCGTAGTCGTCTTCGTCGAGCTTGGTCTTGCCGGTGACCACCGAGATCTGCCAGTCGAAGTCGGCGTAGGTCTGGGTCGCGGCCCAGATGCTGAACATCAGGTGGTTGGGGTCGAGCGGGGCGATCAGGCCGCGATCGATCCAGGTCTGGATGCACTCGATGTTGTGCTTGGCCTGGGCGTTGAGCTGTTCCACCTGCTCCGGGCTCAGGTGCGGCGCGCCATGCATGATCTCGCTGGCAAAGACCTTGGAAGCGAAGGGCAGGTCGCGGGAGATGCGGATCTTCGAGCGGATGTAGCCGCTGAGCACTTCGCTGGGCACGCCATCGGCATTGAACGGGGTGGAGGCCTGGAGGATGGGTTCGATGATGCTTTCCAGCACCTCGCGATAGAGGTTTTCCTTGGACTTGAAGTAGTAGTAGACGTTGGGTTTGGGCAACCCGGCCTTGGCGGCGATGTCGCTGGTCTTGGTCGCCGCAAAGCCCTTGTCGGCAAACTCTTCACTGGCGGCCCGCAGGATCAGTTCTTTATTGCGCTCGCGGATGGTGCTCATAAACCAGGGGATTCCTTGCCTGTTCGGGCGGTTGCGCATGGTAGCACCGGCGTCGCGCGAGGCTCAAGAATGCCCGGCGGCCGCGGTTTTACTGCTTCTGGCATCTCGCTTGTGCTGCCAGCGGCACGGTATGCTGCGCGCCTTATTTCCATGCAGGGAAGCCAGGTTCATGGCCGGAAGCAGTTTGCTGGTATTGATCGATGACATCGCCGCGGTACTCGATGACGTGGCCTTGATGACCAAGATGGCGGCGAAGAAGACCGCCGGTGTGCTGGGCGACGACCTCGCGCTCAATGCCCAGCAGGTCTCCGGGGTCCGCGCCGAGCGGGAAATTCCGGTGGTCTGGGCGGTGGCCAAGGGGTCGTTTCGCAACAAGCTGATCCTGGTGCCGGCGGCGCTGGCCATCAGCGCCCTGGCGCCGTGGCTGGTGACCCCGCTGCTGATGCTGGGTGGTGCCTACCTGTGTTTCGAGGGTTTCGAGAAGCTGGCGCACAAATACCTGCACCACGCCGAAGTGGCGGCCGAACATACCCAGACCCTGCAAGCCCTGGCCGACCCCCAGGTGGATCTGGTGGCTTTCGAGAAGGACAAGATCAAGGGTGCGGTGCGCACCGATTTCATCCTTTCCGCGGAAATCATCGCCATCACCCTGGGCACCGTGGCCGGGGCCTCCCTGACCCAGCAGGTGGTGGTGCTCTCGGGTATCGCCATTGTCATGACCGTCGGTGTCTACGGCCTGGTGGCCGGCATCGTCAAGCTCGATGACCTGGGGCTGTGGCTGGTGCACAAGCCCGCCGCCCTGGCCAAACGCATCGGTGGGGCGATCCTGCGGGCAGCGCCGCTGATGATGAAGAGCCTGTCGGTGATCGGTACGGCGGCGATGTTCATGGTCGGCGGCGGCATCCTGACCCACGGTGTGCCCGCCGTGCACCACCTGATAGAAGGGCTGGCCGGGCGCAGCGCCGGGGTCATAGGCCCGGTATCGGCGTTGATGCCGACCCTGCTCAATGCCGTGGCCGGGATCATTGCCGGTGCCGTGGTGCTGTTGGCGGTCACCCTGGCGGGCAAGGCCTGGCGTGCACTGCGCGGCTGACGGGCGCTCAGCCCGCTGCCGGCACCGGGGTCGGCAGCGCGGCCGCTTGTTGCTGGCGGCACCAGCGGCGCCAGGTGAACTGCAGTTGCAGAATCGCCGCCCGGGCCATCTCCCGGGCTTGCAGGGGCAGGTCGCGGTCGCCATCCAGGGCCTTGAGCAGGGCCGCCGAGACCGCATCCAGCTGTTCGCTGCGGTTGGCGCTGGGGCCGCCGTGCCTGAGCAGCGTCGCCAGGTGCGCGAGATAATGCTCGCGTTCCGTGGCCAGGGTGCCCCGGGCCGGGTCCAGGCAACTGCGCAATTGCAGCAGCTCATCTCCCAGGTCCAGCCCCAGCAGGCCGTTGTCCCAGTGACTGCGGCGGTTCTCGGGCTGCATCTGCCAATACCGCGACACCCGGATCAGCCGATCGGCCATGCGCCCGCCGAACCAGCTTTCGGCCTGCTCCGGCGGGCGTGAGGTGAGCTGCGCCAGATCGAACAGCGAAGCCTTGAACATCCGCCGGTAGTGCTGCTCGCCCGGGTTGAGGCTGACCAGGCGCAGCACCACCACGGCGATGCCGACACCGATCAGGGTGGCCATGGCCTTGTTCAGGAACGCCCCGAGGTCGTAGCTCATCAGGTTGCTGGGGCCGACGTTGTTGACGAAAAAGATGCAGAACGCCGAGGCGACGGGCGCGAGCTTCGGTCGGCTCATGCACAGCGAAGCGCAGAACAGCGGCACTGCCAGCCCCAGGCACAGCAGGGGAAAACCGTCCCAGCCCGGCAGCAGGCCAAGGCCGACGAAGGCCGCCACGGGAATGGACAGGGCAATGCCCTTGAAGAAATTCAGGCAGGACGCGGCAGGGTTCTCACGTCCGGCGAACAGGCTCAGCACCACGCCACAGATGGAGACGGCCCCCAGCCCCGAGGGCCAGGCGGACAGCAGCCAGAAGCCGGCGACGGCGAGAAAGGCCAGGGCGCTGCGCAAGCCTCCCAGCACCCCTTGCTGGATATCCCGGTGCCAGGACAGGGCGCCGGGAGCGCCGGGCGGGACCCGGCCCTGTTCCACGGCGCTGACACTCAGGGCGCTCTGTTCCACCCGCTCCAGTACCTGGGCCAGTTGCACCAGGCACAGATGGCCTTCGGCGGACAGCGAAGGGTCCTGCAGTGCCTGTTGCAGGCGCTGGAGCAAGGGCGGCAGGGCGGCGTCATGTTCGGCCTGCAGGGCCTGGATGGTCTCGCCGAGCAAGGGTTGGAGTTGCTGCGCGGTGGCGGCGTCGAGCATCTGCCGTTGCCGCGCCACGCCGCGGGCGGACCGGAGCAAGCCCAGCAGGTCGCGGCTCAGCACCCGCAGCGCC
>NZ_VYKE01000160.1:0-11006 GCF_032424515.1 Pseudomonas sp. JV245A | reverse complement strand
CCAGCGCCCGGTGCGCCAGGCCTCGGCCACCCGGCTGCGCTCCAGCACCAGGTGCGGCACCCCGAGCTTGCTCAGGTGCTCGCTCATGGCCACGCCGGCCTGGCCTGCGCCCACCACCAGGGTGTCCACTTGTATGGGTTGTTCTACGGTCATGTCTGTGTCCTTCTGCGAGACGAATGGCGCCGGCCGGAAGGCTGGGCGCACGCTGTTCAGAACCCGGGGGTAAGTCGGATGCCACAGATGGTGCGACAGACGCCTGCGAAGGAAAAATATTAAAAATGTGCTCGCTGGATAAGAAAAAGCGAGGCAGCGCGCGAGCATGCGAAGCGTGCAACTTCACAACACCGGCGCTGCATCGCAAGCACTCGGGCCCGCGGCCTGGGGCCCAGGCTCAGCTTCGCTCACTGACAAAGGTGTAGCGGCTCAGAGCCTCGGCCAGTCGCGAGGTTTCATCTGCGCAGCGATAGCTCGCCACCAGGCCTTGCCTGGCGCTCTGCACCACCCTCACCTCTTGCAGCTCGATGTCCAGCAAGGCGGCTTCCTGGCGTATGACTGTCTCGATTTCAGCCATGACCAGCGCGGGCTTGAAAATCTTGCCCACTCCGGTGACGGGTAGCGCGTCGGCCAGGATGATCGCCTTGGGCACCGCTGCGCGCTCGCTGATATGCCGCGTCGCGTAGTCCAGCAACTGGGCGCTGCTGATGGCACTCCCGGCGCGCACCTGCACATAGGCCACCGGTACTTCCCCAGCGTGCGCGTCGGGCCGGCCCACCGCTGCACACAACGCCACATCGGGGTGCGTGGCCAGCACCTCCTCGATGTATTTGGGCTCAATGTTGTGCCCCCCGCGGATGATCAGTTCCTTCTTGCGCCCGGTGAGCCAGAAGTAACCTTCGGCATCGCAGCGCCCAAGGTCCCCGGTGTTGAACCAGCGCTGTTCGGAGACACCGTCGAGGGCGACAGTATCGAACCACGCCCCCTGATCATGGGCGCTGTCCAGATAGCCGATGAAGACATTGGGACCGCTGATGCAGATCGCCCCCACCTCATCGACTTGCGCATCACGCAACCAGGCACCTCGCTCATCGAGGATCATCACCCGCATGTCCTGCCAGGGTAGGCGCAGGCCGACCGAGCCAATGCGCGACTCACCGCGCGCCGGATTGACCGACGACGCGCAAGTGCCCTCGGTCAAGCCATAGCCTTCGAGAATGCGCTGGCCGGTCTGTTGCTCGAACTTGCGCAGCAAGTCCCTGGGCATCGGCGCCGCGCCGCAGATCGCCACCGTCAGCGAGCTTGTGTCATGCCCCGCGCAGGGCACCTGCAACAGGCCGGCGTAGACCGTGGGCACAGCTGAATAGCTGCTGACCTGATGGGTTTCGACTATCTCCCAGAACCGCGGCATGAATCCCGGCGTGCGAAACCCCGCCGGTGGTGCCAGCAGCACATGACCGCCCTGGGCAAATGCCGCCAGGCCACAACCGATCAGCGCATTGACGTGAAACAGCGGTAACGCGGTCAGCACGGTGCGTCCTGGCCGCAGGACCGGCGCGCCGATCACCGCATCCAGTTGCCCGCAGAAGATCACTTCATTGCGCTGGCTGTGACGGGCAATTTTCGGCAAGCCGGTGGTGCCGCCGGTGCAATAGTAGGCCGCCACGTCGTTCAGGCCCGGCGGGGCAAACCGCAGGCGCTCGCCTGGCTCGAGGGCCAGTTCGGCGAAAAAATCCAGGACCGGCACCCCGGCCACTTCAGCGGGCAGCGGCGCGCTCTGCCCATGGCCCGGCAGGTGCCGCATCGGGTCGACAGCCAATACGCCTTGCAGGCCGGGCAAGCGGGCAATCGCGCCCTCGACCCGCTGCCAGATCTGCGCATCCGGCTCGGGGCCTACCGTGACTATCCAGCGGACCTTGGCCGTCGCCAGCAGCTCGGCCATCTGCGTGCCATCCAGCAAGACGTTGACCGCAAAGGCGATACCCGCGGTCTGCGCACCCCACATGGCGATATGGGTTTGCGGCAAGTTCGGCAGGATCAGCGCAACCACGTCGCCCCGCCGTACCCCCAAGCGCTCGAACAGGTTGGCTGCGCGAGTGATGTCCGCCAGCAGTTGGGCGTATGTCCAGCGCACCGGCCGCGCATGATCCTCGACCCGCAGAAAGAAGCTCAGGGCCGGGGCCTGTGGCCATTGGCTCGCGCTGCGTTCGATCAACGCATAGGTGTTGTTGATATCGGCAAAGGGCTGAGGACCCGCCTCGATCTGCAGAACGTCCTGATAGTCGCAAAGCATTTCCAAGACCTCCAATCATGAGTTTTCTTCACTTGAGATGCTGGCATGAGGCGAATTAGGTTACTTGGCATTTGATAACAAGAATTTGGCATTCGGGAACAAAATGAACCGTCCCCCCTTGTTTGTCAGGGCCCCTGCCCTGACCGGCTTCACCCGACTGGTCAGCGAGCATGGCGGTGACGCCCAGGCCCTGCTGGCCCGTGTCGGCATGACACAGGCCCAGCTCGACGACGCCCATTTCAGCCTGCCCCTGGAGAAGGTCGCGCAGTTGCTGGAGATCACCTCGCAGGCCTTGTCGCTGGCGGATTTCGGCGCTCGCCTGGCGAACCTGCAGGACGTCTCCATCCTCGGGCCGCTGGCCCTCATCGTGCTCCACGCCAGCCACCTGGCCGATGCCCTGGAACGGGTCGCTCGCTACATGCCCTACCACTCCCCCGGGCTGAACCTGCGCCTGAGCGTCGAGGGCCAATATGCCGCCTGGCACCTGCAGCATGACCTGAGTGTAAGCAGGCTGGGCGACCGGCAATTGAGCGAGCTGGTCCATGGCATTGCACTGGCTTTCCTGCGCCGGGTTACCCACCACACCGGCAAGCAATGGCAAATCAATTTCAGGCATGACAGCCCCCTCGACGCCAAGGCCTATCGCGCCCTGTATGGCTGCCGGGTACGCATCAACCAGGCTGAAAACGCCCTGCTCTTTCCCGCCAGCTTGCTCAGTACCCCGCTGGCCAGCGCCAGCCCGGCAATGCTTGAGACCACCGAGCGCATTGTCCGCCGCCTGATCCAGAGCCACCCCCTGGACCTGGGGCGCCAGGTGGAAATACTGGTGGAGCGCCTGCTGGTGACGGGCAACTGCACGCTGCCGGTCCTGGCCGGACAACTGGGCATGCCCCGGCATATGCTCCAGCGCCGCCTGCTAGCCCAAGGCTTGCGCGTGGAGGAAATCATCGATGACTTGCGCCGCAAGCGCCTTGAGTCGCTGCTGCCCCACCCGCAGATCGCCCTGACCGAAGTGGCGTTTCTGTTGGGCTACGGCGACCCCAGCTCGCTGACCCGCGCCTGCTATCGCTGGTTCGGCCAGAGCCCCAGCGCATGTCGCCAAAGGCACCTGGCGCGATCTTAGGCTCTGTACGAAAACTACCTGTGCTTCGATCAGACTGCGTTGAAGACAGGCTCGGCATGCTCATTCAGGCCGCTGGACTCGGCTTCCTCGCCTGCTTTTGCCTTGCCTGATCTTTGCTCGGCGAGTTTTCGTACAGACCTTTGGCGGGGCCGGTTGAGCCCCCGGCACCCGCGGTTCAAGCACCCGGGAATGTCGACAGCCCGGCACTCCCCGGGGCTTCGCTGACGATCATGTCCACGGCTTGCTGGGCAATCGGTGAAAGCGTGCGCCCGGCATGGGTCACCACGGCGTAGCGGATGGTCAGCACATCCGCCGGCCAGGGCGGCTGTATGAACGGTGCCAGGTCCACCAGCAGCCCGTTGTGCAGGTCCTGGTCGAGCCACGAGCGCCAGGTCAGGAGCAACGAGTCGCTGCTCAGGGTGGTTTCGCGCAACAGGTTCAGATCGTTGGAGCTCAGGGTCCAGGGCAGCAAGGTGCCCGGCGCCAGATCGAACAGGGCATACAGCGAAGCTTCGTTGGACGGCGACACGCCACTCCACTGGTAGTCGAGGATCTGGGCACGGGCAATCGGGCCTGCCTGGCGGGCCAGCGGGTGATCGCGGCGACAGAACACCGAGGCCGGCTGAGGCGGCAGATGGGTCACGGAAAAGCGCGGGTCGATTTCCTCGCCCGACTTGAGGCTGGCGACCACGAAATCCAGTTGCTCGGTTTCCAGCAGGTGGCACAACTGATTCCAGTACCCGACCTGGACATTGAGCACCAGCCTGGGGACCTGTTTGCGCAACCTGATGAGAATATCGACGGTGTTGAGCGTGGCCGCCATCGGGTTGATGCCCAGGCGCAGTTCCCCACCTTCGGCGCCGGCAATATCGATGGCTTGCGCCACCAGCTTCCTGGCGCAACCGAGCAGCTCATGAGCACGCCCGATCAACTGCTGCCCGGCAGCGGTGAGCATCACCGTGCGCGTATCACGATCGAAGAGCCGAACGCCCAGGTCCGCTTCCAGCGACTGGATGCTGCGGCTGAACGCCGTCTGCGACAGGTTGGCCCGAGCCGCAGCGCGGGAAAAATGCAGTTCCTCGCTCAGATAAACCAGATGGCGCACACGTTTCAGATCGATTAAGTCGCTCACTGCATTAATCCAGCCCTATCTTTGCATTGGACACTCTTAACACGCTCCCAGAAGATTCTCCACCACCAGCATCGCCCGGCAGACAACACGTACTGCCTCCAATAAAAAAAACGATGGGGAAGTTCTGTGGCGCACCAATTCCAGCTTGATCCATTCCGCTTACTGGGCCTGCCAACGCTGCTTGCACTGAGCATCAGCGCACCTGGCCAGGCCGCTACCTTCGACATCGGCGAGATCCAGGGGCAATTCGATTCTTCGTTGTCCATTGGCGCCAGCTGGGCACTGCGCAACCCGGACCGGGCCTTCATCGGCACGTGGAACGCAGGGCACGCCTCAAGCCAATCCTCCGACGACGGCCGGCTGAACTTTCGCAAGGGCGAAACCTTCTCGAAGATCTTCAAGGGCGTACACGACCTGCAGCTCAGCTACGGCGACAGCGGAGTATTCCTGCGGGGCAAGTACTGGTACGACTTCGAGCTCAAGGACGAGAGCCGGCGCTATGTGCAGATCAGCGATGAGCATCGCAAGGAAGCCGCCAAGTCCTCGGGCGCGCAGCTGCTGGACGCCTTTGTCTATCACAACTATTTCATCGCCGATCAGCCCGGCAATGCGCGCCTGGGCAAACAGGTGGTCAGTTGGGGGGAAAGTACCTTCATCGGCAATGGCATCAACGTGATCAACCCGACGGATGTCGCTGCCTTCCGGCGCCCGGGAGCCGAAATCAAGGAAGGCCTGATTCCGGTCAACATGCTGTTTTTGTCCCAGGGGCTGAGCGAAAACCTCTCTGCCGAATTTTTCTATCAACTGGAATGGGACCAGACCGTCGTCGACAATTGCGGGACCTTTTTCGGCTCCGACGTGATGGCCGATGGATGCAATACCCGCATGGGTTTCTCGCCCCCCTGGGACCCCAATGGCCAGTATCACTTCACCCGGGGTGGCGACCGCGACGCGCGGGACAGTGGCCAGTTCGGGATGGCCCTGCGCTGGCAGGTCGAGGCGCTGAACAACACCGAGTTCGGCCTGTATGCCCTGAACTACCACAGCCGCGCGCCTTTCCTCGGTGGCACGGTCGGCACGGCCCCCTTCGCGGTTAAGCCTGGGACCAGGGCATCGAGCGCCGAGTACTTCATCGAGTACCCGGAAGACATCCGCCTCTATGGCCTGAGCTTTGCCACCACCCTGGGCACCACTGCGGTTTCCGGCGAACTGAGCTACCGGCCGAACATGCCGCTGTCACTCAATGGCAGCGACGTGACCATTGCCGCGCTCGCCGGCCCGATGGCGGCCGATCTCGGTGCGCCGATCTTCACCAGCGGCTTTGCGCAGCCAGTGCCAGGCGAGAGCTTCCACGGTTATGTGCGCAAGCCGGTGACCCAGGCGCAAATCACCCTCACCCATTTCATCGACCAGGTCTGGGCCGCCGAGCGCCTGAGCCTGATTACCGAGATCGGCTACAACCACCTGGGGGATATCAACAGCAACGCCTTGCGCTTCGGCCGGGACAGTATCTTCGGCAACGGCGAACTGCCCGACAACCGCAATTGCGCGCTGATGGCCAACCCGGTCAACCCGCAGAACTGCAACAACAAGGACTTCTACAGCGCCAATTCCTGGGGTTATCGCGGCCGCGCCATCCTCGACTATCAGAACGTGATCGCCGGGGTGAACCTCAAGCCCAGCCTGTCCTGGTCCCATGACGTGCAAGGCTACGGCCCCAACTTCAACCAAGGCAGCAAGGCCATCAGCCTCGCCCTGGATGCCGACCTTCGCAATACCTACTCGGCGAGTCTTTCCTACACCGATTTCTTCGGTGGCGCCTACAACACTTCGACTGATCGCGACTTCGTCGCCCTCAGCTTCGGCGTGAGCTTTTGAATCCACAATCAGCAATCGAACAGGACAGGGTGCGATGAACATTTCGAAGTCGTTTTTTCACGGCAGTGCGTTGTCGCTGCTGCTTTGCACGTCGGCCATGGCCGCAGTGTCGCCCGAAGAGGCGGCCAAGCTCGAGACCACGCTGACCCCGGTGGGTGCCGAGCGCGCCGGCAATGCCGACGGCACCATTCCGGCCTGGACCGGCGGCCTGGCGAAGAATGCCGGGACGGTCGACAGCGCTGGTTTTCTCGCCGACCCCTATGGCAGCGAACATGCGTTGTTCAGCATTACCTCGCAGAACGTCGAGCAGTACAAAAGCCGCCTGTCCCCGGGCCAGGTCGCGATGTTCAAGCGCTACCCCGATTACCGGATGAACGTCTACCCCACTCACCGCAGCGCCAACGTACCGCCGAGCATCGTCGAGGCAGCCCGCAAGAACGCCCTGAACACCACCCTGGTTGCCGGCGGTAACGGCCTGGAGCACTTCACCAAGGCCTATCCGTTTCCGATTCCCGGGAATGGGCTGGAGGTGATCTGGAACCACATCACCCGTTATCGCGGTGACAGCGTGAAGCGCCAGATGGTGCAGATCGTGCCGGATGTCCAGGGCAACGGCACACCCGTGACCTTTGCCCACCAGTACGTGTTGCGCGAGAGCCTCACCGACTACGATCCGGCCAAGCCGAGCAACGTGCTGTTCTACAACAAGCAGACCGTGGTCGCGCCCGCGCGCCTGGCCGGCAACGTGGAACTGGTTCACGAGACCCTCGATCAGGTCAAGGAACCTCGCCAGGCCTGGATCTACAACGCCGGCCAGCGCCGTGTGCGGCGGGCCCCGCAGGTGGCCTACGACGGGCCGGCCGCCAGTACCGACGGCCAGCGCGTGGTGGACAACTACGACATGTTCAACGGCGCGCCGGATCGCTATGACTGGCAACTGGTGGGCAAGCAGGAACTGTACATCCCCTACAACAGTTACAAGCTCGATTCGCCCACGCTCAAGTACGCCGAGATCACCAAGGCCGGGCACATCAACCAGGACCTGGCGCGCTATGAACTGCACCGTGTGTGGCACGTGGTCGCGACCTTGAAACCCGGCCAGCGCCATGTGTATGCCAAGCGCGATTTCTACATCGACGAGGACTCCTGGCAGGCCGCGGTCATCGATCACTACGACGGGCGCAATACCCTGTGGCGGGTTGCCGAAGCCCACCAGCTTTCCTACTACAACAGCCAGGTGCCCTGGTACTCCGCCGAGACCCTGAATGACATGGTCAGCGGCCGCTACCTGGTGCTGGGCCTGAAGAACGAAGAGAAGAGCAACTATCAGTTCGGCGTCAAGGCGCTGGAGGCCGAGTTCACGCCCAACGCCTTGCGCCAGAGTGGGGTGCGCTGAACTCGGGTCACGACGGCTCGAACAACAGCTCCTTCGCCGAGGGGGCGCCAGGACCTCGTACTGGCGGTGGACACAGACCTTGCGCCAACCGCCACTCTTTGGAAAATGCCATGAAAAGCACCCCCGCTCCTTCGCTACCGCTTCAATACGCGCCGTGCGCAGCGCCGGCGACACCCCGCGGCAACATGCGCCGGGTGGTCGTCGCCTCCTCCCTGGGCAATGCGCTGGAGATGTACGACTTCACCGTCTACAGCTTTTTCGCGGTGATCATCGGCCAGCTGTTCTTCCCCTCCGACTCCCCCCTGGCGTCGCTGATGATGTCGCTGGTGACCTTCGCCCTGGGTTTTGTCGTCCGCCCGCTAGGGGCGGTACTGATTGGCCGGGTGGCCGACCGCTACGGCCGCAAGCAGGCGCTGTCGCTGACCATTGCCTTGATGACCATCGGCACGGGCATCATTGCCTTTACCCCCACCTATTCCAGCATCGGGATCTTCGCCACCATCATGCTGGTGCTGGGGCGGATGCTGCAGGGCTTTTCCGCGGGCGGTGAGGTTGGCGCCGCGTCGGCCTTCCTGATGGAGTCCGGGCGCACCGACAACCGCTGCTTCATGGTCTGCTGGCAAGGCGCGAGCCAGGGCGCTGCCGCCCTGCTCGGGGCGCTTTCCGGGCTGGCGCTGACCAGTGTTCTGTCGGAGCAGGCGCTGCACAGCTGGGGCTGGCGCATTCCGTTCATCATCGGCCTGCTGATAGGCCCGGTGGGCTGGTACATCCGCAAGCACCTGGATGAAACCCACCAGAACCCGGAGAACCCGACGCCGTTTCGCGACCTGTTGCGCAAGCACGCGCGCACCCTGGGGCTGGGCATATTGCTCATGGCCAGTTCGACGGTCACCTCCTACATGGTGGTGTTCTACATGCCGACCTACCTCACCCGGACCTTGCACTACTCCAGCAGCTTCGCCTTTGCGCTGGTGGCCTTCGCTTGCGTCCTGCTGACGGTCGTTCCCCCGCTGGCCTCGCGATGGGCTGACCGCATGCCACGGCGCAAGCCCTTGCTGTACTGGCTGTG
Organism: Pseudomonas sp. JV245A; assembly: GCF_032424515.1. NCBI lineage: Bacteria > Pseudomonadati > Pseudomonadota > Gammaproteobacteria > Pseudomonadales > Pseudomonadaceae > Pseudomonas > Pseudomonas sp. JV245A. Next base: position 2,121 of record NZ_VYKE01000160.1, on the reverse strand, counting down.
CGGGCTGCAGATCATCCTGACCTACCCGGCCTTCATGCTGCTGGGCCTGCAAAGCACCCTGCTCTGCCTGGTGGCGGTGTCGATGCTGATCCTGCCGATGGCCATCAGCGGCGGTGCCGGCCTGGCGCTGCTGATGGAAGCCTTCGCCCGTGACGAGCGAGTCACCGGGCTGTCGATCGTCTACAGCTTCGGGGTCACCCTATTCGGGGGGTTCTCGCCGCTGATCGTGACCTGGCTGATCGCCGTGACCGCAAGCCCGCTGGTACCTGCCTGGTATCTGTGCAGCGCCATCGTGCTCAGTGGCGTGGCCCTGCGTTTCTACCCGGAATATCCCGGCCGTCCCTGAATCCGACCTGCAACTGCCCCTCTACCTGGAACAAGGAATCCGTTGTGAACATGACCTCTCTGCAAGACCGACTGCAAGCCAGCACCGAGCGCTTCCTGAAGATCAGGCGCAACATCCACGCCCATCCGGAGCTGGGTGAAGACACCCTGGACACCGCAGCCCTGGTCACCGGCCTGCTCGAAGGCTGGGGTTATGAAGTCCACACCGGGGTGGGCGGCCATGGCGTGGTCGGCGTCCTGCGTCGCGGCTCGGGCTCCAGGACCCTGGGCCTGCGGGCGGACATGGATGCCCTGCCGATCATCGAGCGCAACGGCTTGCCCTGGGCCAGCCAACGCGCCGGGGTGATGCACGCCTGTGGTCATGACGGCCACACCGCCACCCTGCTGGCGGCGGCCGAACAACTGGCCCTGCACGGCGAGTTCGACGGCACGCTGAACCTGATCTTCCAACCGGATGAAGAAGGCCTGACCGGCGCCAGGAGCATGATGGCCGACGGGCTGTTCCGGCGCTTCCCCTGCGATGCGGTGTACGCCTTCCACAACATGCCGGGGTTTCCCGTGGGCTACGCGATCATCAAGAGCGGCGGGGTCATGGCCTCGTCCGAGCGGGTCGGCATTACCCTGACCGGCAAAGGCGGACACGGCGCCGTGCCGGAGCGCGCCGTCGATCCGATCCCGGCCCTGGCCGGCATCATCAGTGCCCTGCAAACCGTGGTCTCGCGCAACATCAGCGCCAACGATGCGGTGGTGATCAGCATCGGCAAGGTACAGGCCGGAACCGCCACCAACATCATTCCCGAATCGGCCATGCTGGAACTCAGCGTGCGCACGGTTGACCCGGCGATCCGCCAACAGGTCGAGCAGCGGATCCGCACCATCGTCGAGGGCCAGGCCGCAGCATTCGGGGTCACCGCCGAGATCGACTATCAGTTGCTGGCCCCGGTCCTGGTGAACACCGTCGCCGAGACGCAACGGATGCTCGACGCCGCGCGCAAGGCCCTGGGCAACGAGAACGTGGTGGAGCAAGTGTCATTCAGGGCCATGGGCAGCGAGGATTTTGCCTGGATGCTGGACGAAGTGCCCGGCTGCTATTTCGGCCTGGGCAATGGCACCGGGGAGTTCAACGGCTGCTCGGTGCACAACGATCACTACGACTTCAACGATCAATTGATTCCCCTGGGCGCAGCGTGCTGGGTGGAACTGGTCGAAGGCTACTTGCGCTGAGGCGCTTGGTTCTCGGGGTGCCCCGAGCTGGGCGCCCACACACTGTCTTGTGCAGGCCAGCCCTGCACCCGCCTATCAGGACACTGCCATGCCAAACGCTACCGCCATCGCCGACATGAGCGCCATCGAGCTGCTCGGTCATTACCGTGACAAGCAGCTGTCTCCCGTGGAGGTCACCCAGGACGCACTGGCCCGCATCGAGCGCTTCAACCCGCGGGTCAATGCCTTTTGCTACACCGATCCCGAAGGCGCGCTGAACACCGCACGCGAAGCTGAAAAGCGCTGGATGAAGGGCCAGCCCTGCGGCGCCCTCGACGGCCTGCCGACATCGATCAAGGAACTGACCCCGACCCGGGGCATGCCATCGCGCAAGGCATCACTGACGATTGGCGCGCAAGGCCCCTGGGACGTCGACGCGCCCGTCACCACTTTCATGCGGGAGGCCGGCGCCGTGGTGCTGGGCAAGACCACCAGCCCGGAGTTCGGCTGGAAAGGCGTGACCGACAGCCCGCTCTACGGCATCACCCGCAACCCCTGGGACACCCGCATGAC
>NZ_VYKE01000016.1:0-76707 GCF_032424515.1 Pseudomonas sp. JV245A | reverse complement strand
CTGAACGCCGTCCGCGCCTTTGCCGCCGCTGCTCGCCACGAGAGTTTCAGCCGCGCCGCCGAAGAACTGCATGTGAGCCACAGCGCGGTGAGCCGCCATATCAAGTTGCTGGAAGAGCACCTGGGAGTGCTGCTGTTCGAGCGGCGCATTCGCCAGTCGGTGCTGACCCCCGCCGGGCAAGCCTTCTATGAACAGGTCAGCGTGGCCCTGACCCAGATCGCCAATGCCGCCGCCTCCCTGCGCCGCGGCGCGGCCCTGCGCAAGGTCATCATCAATGTGCGGCCGTCCTTCGCGGTGCGCTGGCTGATTCCGCGCTTGCCGCAGTTCATGGCGCTGTACCCGCAGATCCAGCCGGAGGTGGTGACCAGCACCCTGCTCCCCGATCCGGCCAAGGAAACCTTCGATCTGGTGATTCGCCGCGGGCGCTCGGGCTGGGCAACCACGCTGCAACCCCAACGCCTGCTGGAAGACGAAATCCTGGTGGTGGCAGCGCCGTCGCTGTTGCACAGCACAGCACTGAACAGCCCCGATGATCTGCCGCGACATACCTTGCTGGTCAGCCGCACCCGCGCCAGCGACTGGCAGAAGTGGCTGGAGCACTGCGGCCTGAAACCGCTGCGCACCTCGCCGACCTTGCATTTCGACCATATGCACTTCGTGCTCCAGGCCTGCGTCGACGGGCTGGGCCTGGCGCTGTGCCCGGCATCGTTGCTGGCCAAGGACCTGGCCAGCGGCCGCCTGATCTGCCCCTTGCCGGAACTGCTTCAGCCCCTGACCCGCTATTACTACGCGCTGGCCAGCGATGCGGCCCCCGAAGCCCAGGTGTTTATCGACTGGATGCTGGCGCAAATTCGCCAGGACGCCATGGATCATCAGGTACAACAGCTTGCGGGCAATGCGGGCCAACGCCCATAAATAATCGGATACAAAAGCCTTGCTCCAGCCCGCGCAACCGACGTTTCTTCGACATCGGCTGCGCTACCATTTCGCCCCCTTTGCAACCGCTAGAGATCCCACAGCAGATGCTCCCGACCACGCCCCCCACTGCCCTGCCTCCTGTTCTCGCCGGCCCGTTGCTGCGCCGCCTGGAGCCGACGCGGCTGGTGCTGTGGCTGGTGGGTTCCAGGGCGTTGGCGCTGACCCTGCGCCTGCAGCCCGCTGGCAGCACGACCCTGGATCTGGCCCTCGACCCGCAGCAATGCCAGGTCATTCCCGTCGGTCGCCATGCCTTCATCCATCTGATCGATGTGGCACTGGACGATGCCCTGCCCCTGGACGTGACGATCGCCTATGACCTGCTGATCAACGATGCCGAGGACAGCGCCCGGGCCATTGCCGATTGGGCGCCGCACCTGCTGTATGGCGATGCCGGGTCCCCTGAGTTCGTGCTCCACAGCCGCATCGACAACCTGCTCCACGGCTCCTGCCGCAAGCCCCATCACCCGTCCGCTGACGGCTTGCTCTGCGTCGACCGCCTGCTGGCGCAACACCCCGAGCCTGCACAACGCCCGGCCTTGCTGATGATGAGCGGCGATCAGGTGTACGCCGACGATGTGGCCGGGCCCATGCTGCGGGCCGTCCACGCCCTGATCGAGCGCCTCGGGCTGTTCGATGAAGAGTTGGACGGTGCCGTGGTGGCCGACAGTCAGGCGCTGTACCGCCATGGCGCCAGCTACTACCAGCGGGCCGAATTGCTCCCGGCGCTGAAGAGCAATGAAACCCTGCGCGAGCGGTTTTTCGGCGGGGTGAAAAAACCGATCTTCACCAGCAGCAATGCTGACAACCATCTGGTGACGTTCGCCGAGGTGCTGGCCATGTACCTGCTGGTTTGGTCACCGCTGCCCTGGACCCTGATCACGCCGCAGCCGCCGCAACTGACGCCGGAACAGCAAACGCGCTACACCCGGGAACAGCAACGCATCGACGATTTTGTCCAGGGCCTGAAGGGTGCCGCGCGGGTCTTTGCCCACCTGTCGTGCCTGATGATCTTCGACGACCACGACATCACCGACGACTGGAACCTCAGTGCCCAATGGGAAGAAACCGCCTACGGCCATCCCTTCTCCAAGCGCATCATCGGCAACGCGCTGCTGGCTTACATGCTGTGCCAGGGCTGGGGCAACAACCCGGATGCCTTCGCCCAACTGCTGGAACACACCCGGGCCTTGAGCGCCACGGCACAAACTCCGGAACGCATGCTGGAATGCCAGGCCCAAAACGACCTGATCGACCAGTTGCTGGGTTTCCAGCAGTGGCAATACGTATTGCCCAGCACCCCGGCCCTGGTGGTGCTGGACACCCGCACCCGGCGCTGGCGCAGCGAGTCCAACCTGGGCCAGCCTTCCGGCCTGCTGGACTGGGAAGCCCTGAGCGAACTGCAACATGAACTGCTGGATCACCCCTCGGCGATCATCGTTTCACCGGCGCCGATCTTCGGCGTCAAGCTGATCGAAACGGTGCAGAAGGTCTTCAGTTGGTGCGGCTACCCGCTGCTGGTGGACGCGGAGAACTGGATGGCCCATCGCGGTTCCGCCCAGGTGATCCTGAACATCTTCCGCCACTCGCGAACCCCGGGCAGCTACGTGATTCTCTCGGGGGATGTGCATTACTCCTTCGTCTACGAAGTGCTGATCCGCCACCGCCAGGGCGGCCCGCGGATCTGGCAGATCACCAGCAGCGGCATCAAGAACGAATTCCCCGCCGCCCTGCTGGAATGGTTCGACCGCCTCAACCGTTGGCTCTACTCGCCGCGCTCGCCGTTGAACTGGTTCACCAAGCGCCGGCGGATGAAGGTGATGCCCCATGTGCCCGAGCATGCCGAGGCCGGGGAGCGGCTGTGGAACTCGTCGGGGATCGGCCAGGTGTTTTTCAATGAGCAGGGGCAGCCCGTGGCGATCTATCAGCACAATGCCAATGGCGCGGCGCCGACACGGATGATTGCGCCGAGATAGAATCCGCTGTCGCCGGCCACCAGGAAGGACCCGCCCGATGGAAAAACAACCGTTGTATCGCAAGGTCAACACCCGGACCCGGGGCGTGGGGCACAAGAACTCACCGTCCTACGCCAAACAGCGCCACAGCAAGGCCCTCCTGGCCAGGGAACAGCAACGCGGCAGCATGCACTCCGACAAGCGCCTGGGGCTGGATTACACCCCATTGTTCCGTTTTCTGCTCAGCCGGGTCGGCCAGCCGTGGGATGGGGTGTTCAGCGAAGCGAAAGGCCGGCTGGATCGGGAGGAACCGATTTTCTGGTTGGTGGCCCTGCATGAGCACGAACAACAGGATTATGTGGGGCTCAGCGGCTGCGCCTATTTCAGCGGTCTGTACGTCGATACCCAGGGCCTGCTGCAGAAGGTCAATCCCCAGCTGAGCGCAGCCACCATGAGCCCCAATTGCCCTTGCTGCACTCACACCTTGAACGGGGTTCCCTTCGGCCAACCCTATCGTCGCTGGTGAGCCCGTCGCAGCGCGTCGCATCCGGCGCACAGATTGCCTCAGATCGATTGCCAAAGCCCCAGGAAGGAGCGCTCCGTGTCATCAGCAATCACCCCGGAACAGCTGGACGACATTCGCTACGTACTGTCGGACGCCTTTGTCGATAACGAGGTGGACTACGCCTACATCGCCCGCGAGACCCAAGCCTATGACCGGGCCGAGGTGGAGCGCATTCTCTACGAAGAGGTGGCGCCGGTGTGCTACGTCAACCTGATGGCGGTGATCCCGGAAATCTGGATGGGCTTTGCCCGCGAGCCTTTGCTGGAGGAGATCGAGGCAAGCCTGGCGCTAAGGCGCAACAGCCGCTGGCAGGCGTTTCGCGTGCGCTTGTTCATCCGTTGGATCCGCTTTCGCGGGGCCTATATCTGGGAGGAAATCTGCAGGCACTACGCCCCATAGGTTCGTACGCTATCGCGCGTCGGCGCGGCAGAAATCGGTGGGCCGCAGAACCACCAGGTCCGGCAATGCCTCGCCACGCTCATCGATCTTGCGCAGCCTCGCGGTGCACATCTGGTCCTGGAGAAATTCCATCTGATAGGTCGCGCCGGCTTCGGGAACGAAGGTCACGCTTTGCTCGCAGACGGCACGGTAGTCCTTATCCATCCCCGGTTCCGTGTTGTAGAACATGAAGGCGAACGGACGATTGGCCGGGATCTTCAGCTCGTTGGCGCCAAAGCCCTCCTGGCGCCGCATGCGGTCGGTGGCGGCCGTCATGGGAATGCCCAGGTTGCGGAAATTGGGATTGGCAATGCCGCGATGGGGGCGAACCATCAGCCCTGAGCTCGGTTTGCGCCAGTCGATGCAATCGCTGTAGGGCACGCCACGCACCAGCCCCTGGGCAACGATGCGGATCAGCGCGGTTTCACCGGCATCGGCCGGCACCCGGTAGCTGACGGTGGTCGCTTTGAGCGCGGAAACAAAGGCACAACCGCTGAGCCCCAGAGACAGGCTCAGCAACAGGATCGAGCGAAACCGCATGATTCATCCTTGAAGGACCGACAGCGAAGGCTGACGCAAAGGATGGCAATCTTACCTCGGCGCCAGGGCGCGTCGGCAGATTTTTCTGCGGGGCCTGTAGCCGCAGCCAAAGGCGGCGACTACAGGGTCAAGCCCTCAGTAACGGGCGTCCGCCGGACGACCGCCGTTGGGCCAGTCCTTGACCTTGTCCGGGAAGTCCGGGCGCGGCTGGTGGGAGAAGTATTCGGCCACGTCCAGGGCTTCCTGGTCCGAGAGGCCGCCCTGGCCCAGGGGGAACTTCTCGTGGAAACCGATCGGCATGTTGCGTTTGACGAAGGCCGCCGCAGTGTAGGTGCGGGCCATGCCAGCGCCGATGTTGAAGGATTGATCGCCCCACAGCGGCGGGAAGATCAGGCTGCCGTCGGCGCGTTTCAGGCCCTCACCGTCAGCTCCGTGGCACACCGCGCATTGCTTGGCGTACACCTGCTTGCCATTGTCGGCATTGGGCTTGAGGGCCGGGTCGATCTTGCCCACACCGCGGCCGGCCACCTTGTCTTCTGGGCGGGTGTTCATTTTCATCCACTCGAAGTAAGCCACCATGGCTTGCATGTCGGCGCCGTTCACCGGCAGCGGCTTGCCGTGCATGGAGCGGCGGAAGCAGCCGTTGATGCGCTCTTCCAGGGTGATGGTCTTGCCCGCCCGCGGCGCGTAGCCGGGGAAGAACGCCGAGACGCCGACAAAGGGTGAACCGTCGGCCACGGTGCCGGCGTTGAGGTGGCAACTGGTGCAGTTCAGCGAGTTGCCGACGTTGTCCGGCAGCAGGGCCCTGGTTTCCAGGTGCAGGCGCATGCCACGCACCACTTGCTCGGCATTCGGCGCCGCCAGCAGGTTGGCCAGGCGCGGGGTTTCGAACAGGGTGCTTTCCACTTGCGGGCTCAGTTGCGCCCGCATCTTCTTCACTTGCTCGGCGCTGATGGCGGAGCCGTTGTTGCCCCAGCTGCTGCGGACAAAACTGAGGATCTCGGCGATCTCGCCATCGGCCAGCTGGGCAAAGCCGGGCATGGTGTAGACCCGTGGATGGGCCGCGGTCTGGGCGGTCTTCCAGCCGGTCAGGGTGATGTGCAGCAAGGAGGTCGGGTTGGCCGAGGCGACGCTGGGGTTGCCGGCCAGGGACGGGAACATCTGCGGCACGCCGGCGCCATCCTGGCGGTGGCAGTCGGAACAGAATTGCGCGTAGCCCAGGCCGCCACGGGAGGTGAACAGGTTGTTCGGCGGGGCCGCCGGGGTCAGTGCCACCGAAGGCATGGGCAAGTCGTCCTTGCCGGCCGGCAGGGACTTGAGGTACGCGGCGATGGCCGTCAGGTCGGCGTCGGTGAAATGCTGGGTGCTGTGGTGGATCACGTCGGCCATGTTGCCGGATACCGTGGCAAAGCGGTTCTGCCCGGTCTTGAGCAACTGCACCGTGTCCTCCACGGTCCACAGGTTGCGCAGGCTCAGGGCTCGCCACTCTTCCACCGTCTCGCCGGCCAGGTAGTGCTGGCCGCCGGATTCGCTGTCGCTCATGGCCTTCTCCTGGAAGGCGATGCCCCGCGGGGTATGGCAGGAACCGCAGTGGCCCAGGCCCTGGACCAGGTAGGCGCCGCGATTGAGCTGTTCGTCCTTGGCCGGGTCAGGCTTGAAGGGCTGCTTGTCGACGAACACCAGGTTCCAGAACCACAGGCCCCAGCGCTGGTTGAAGGGGAACCCCATGTCGGCTTCCAGGTTGCCCTGGGCTACGGGTTCCACCCCGTGCATCAGGTAGGCGTAGAGGGCGCGCATGTCCTCTTCGGTCATCTTGGCGTAGGACGGATAGGGCATGGCCGGGTACAAATGACTGCCGTCAGGGGTTACGCCTTCGCGCATGGCGCGGTCGAATGCTTCGAAGCTGTAACTGCCGATACCGGTGTCTTTATCCGGGGTGATGTTGCTGGAGTAGATGGTGCCCATGGGCGTCTTCAGCTCCAGGCCACCGGCCATGGTGGCCCCGCCCTTGGCGGTGTGGCAGGCAATGCAGTCGCCGAGCTGGGCCACGTACTGGCCACGCTGGATCAGTTCGGAATCTGGGGTGGAGGCCGCCGCTGCCGGGGTCGGCTCGCTGGCATGCAGTAGGGGTACGCAGAGCAACGCAGCGCCCAGAAGGCACAGGCGTGACAGAGAAAAAGCCATCAGGTTATTCCTTTAAAATCCGCCTGGGGTGGTCCCCTCGGCCGATATCCACAAAGGTTTTTATTGGTTATCCCGGCCTTCACGGTACAGGCCCGGGGCTCGATACCTTGTGGGTCCGAGCCTGATGCCCTTGTAGCGGATTTTTCTGAAAACCCTGTTGATATGGATCATGGCCCTATAGGCAATGTCCTGTATGGCCGACTCTGCGACACTTTTACCGGGTGGTTTCCACCCCTAGGCCGGCGGCCTGCCAATCGACGAAACCGTCGTCCAGGCGCCGCACCCTGAAACCCTTGGCGCGAAGCAAGGCCGCGGCATTGTGTGACAGCACGCAGTAGGGCCCGCGGCAGTAAGCCACCAACTCCTGGCCCGCGGGCAACTCGGCCAGACGCTGCTCCAACTCTTCCACCGGGATATTGATTGCCCCCGGCAAATGCCCAAGGGCGAACTCCTGCGGCGAGCGCACGTCCAGCAGGGTCATGCCGCCCTCCTGCAGGCGTTGGCGCAGCTCTTCCCGGGAGATGCCCTCCAGGCGCCCCGGCTGCTGCTCGCTGTCGGCCAGCAGCTCACGGATCTGCCCGTGGTTGTAATCGACGTATTGGCGCAAGCCCCCCAGAAGTGCGGCCAACGGCCCCTGGCTGAGGCTGTAGAGCACCCGCTTGCCGTCGCGCCGGGTCTGCACGAAACCGCCCCGGCGCAGCTGTTGCAAATGTTGCGAGGTGTTGGCCACCGAGAGTCCCGAGGCTTCCACCAGGCGCTCCACCGGCTGCTCGCCACGAGCAATGTGCTCCAGCAGGATCAGGCGATGGTGATGGCCGAGAATACGTGCCAGCTCGGCCATGTCCGCCAGAGGCTGTTGAGGGGAAATCGAATCGGTCATTGACAGCTCCTGCTGCTTTATTGATCATTCAATCACTTAATTGAATGAAACATTATCACACCCATAGCCGAGGCTGAAGTGCAGCCATCCATACCCAGGAGTCTTTATGCATGAGTTCATGGCGTTGATTTTACCGGCACTGCTGATCGGTGTCGGCGCTACCTTGGTCCTTGATTTGTGGACGCTGTTTCTGGCGCGAGTGTTGAACATTCCTGGCCCCAACTGGGCCATGGTCGGACGCTGGATCGGGCATTTTCCTCGTGGGAAGTTTGTGCACCAAAGCATCGCCCAGGCCGATGCAGTACCCGGGGAGCGGACACTGGGCTGGCTGGCTCACTACCTGATCGGCGTCGTCTTTGCTGCCCTGTTGCTGCTGATCTGCGGCCTGGAGTGGGCGCGGCAACCGACCCTGGCACCGGCCCTGATCATCGGCGTATTGACGGTGGCTGCGCCGTTCCTGCTGATGCAACCGGGCATGGGCGCCGGGATCGCGGCGAGCAAGATGCCCAAACCGAATGTGGCCCGGCTGCGCAGCCTGATCGCGCATTCGGTGTTCGGGCTGGGGTTGTATGGCGCGGGGATGTTCTGGGCGTGGGTGTTGGGGCAGACTGCGTGATCGGCGCCTCAAGCAGTGCCCACTAGACCCGATTCTCGACTCGCAAGCCGGGAACCCGTTCAAACTCCCGCAGATGCGCAGCCTGGACGTTACACCGCAGCGCAAGAAAAAAGGCACTCAAAGCCAGGATGACGACTCGAAGTCAGGGCGGACTTCAAATACGGAACTGGATAACCATGCTCGAACACCTCGACCTCAACGCGCTGATCGCCGCCTACGGCTACTGGGTGATCTTCATCGGCTGCCTGCTGGAAGGCGAAACCGTGTTGATTCTCGGCGGCATGGCGGCGCATCAGGGTAGCCTGCAATGGCCGCAAGTGATCGGCTGGGCCACCCTGGGGGGCATCCTCGGCGATCAGTTGCTGTTCTGGACCGGGCGCTATGGCGGGGCGCGCCTGCTGCCCAAGCTCAAGCGCCATCAGGCGGCCATCGAACGGGTCCAGGGCCTGATCCAGCGTTACCCTTCGACTTCGGTGTTCGCCGTGCGCTTTCTCTACGGCATGCGCCTGGTGGGCCCGATGGTGATCGGCGCCAGTGGCCTGGCACCCTGGCGTTTCGCCCTGCTCAATGTGCTGGGGGCTGCGGTATGGGCCATCTTGTTCGTCAGCGCCGGTTACTGGGCCGGCGAAGCCTTGCAGCATTTTCTTGGCGACCTGAAACCCTATCGCCTGCCGATCTTCCTCGGGGTGATAGCGCTGGTGGTCCTTGCGGCACTGGTGCGGCATTTGCGTAATAGGCACAAGGCCCAGCAGCACTGAGACAAGGGCTTTGGCACATCGGGAATTTTCATACTGACCCGGCGACTTTATTTCGTTTGTCCAGGCCCCCCGGCCCCGGCTTAGATAACGGCTTGTTTCCGGCACCCAGAGCCCGCATCCATGAGCCACGAGAACATCAGCCGTTCGATCTCCACCGTCCACCCGATCCGCCTCAGCCACGGACGCAACGCCGAGGTCTGGGACGTCGATGGCAAGCGCTACATCGACTTTGTCGGCGGTATCGGTGTGCTCAACCTCGGGCACTGCCACCCACGCATAGTCTCAGCCATCCAGCAGCAGGCCACCCGGCTCACCCACTACGCCTTCAATGCCGCGCCTCACGGGCCCTACATCGAGTTCATGCAGCGCCTGGCGAACTTCATCCCGGTGAGTTACCCGGTCAGCGGCATGCTCACCAACAGCGGCGCCGAGGCCGCGGAAAACGCCCTGAAGATCGTGCGCGGAGCTACCGGGCGCAGCGCGGTGATCGCCTTTGACGGAGGCTTCCATGGGCGCACCCTGGCCACCCTCAACCTCAACGGCAAGGTGGCGCCCTACAAGCAGAAGGTCGGTGTACTACCCGGGCCTGTGTACCACCTGCCCTACCCCAGCGCCGACAACGGCGTCACCTGCGCCGAAGCGCTGAAGGCCATGCAGCGCCTGTTCAGTGTGGAAATCGATGTCGAGGAAGTGGCCTGCTTCATCCTCGAACCGGTGCAGGGCGAAGGCGGCTTCCTGGCCCTGGACGCCACGTTCGCCCGGGCCTTGCGCAGCTTCTGCGATGAACATGGCATTTTGCTGATCGCCGACGAGATCCAGTCCGGCTTCGGCCGCACCGGGCAGCGTTTTGCCTTCTCCCGCCTGAACATCGAGCCGGACCTGATCCTGCTGGGCAAGAGCATTGGCGGCGGGGTTCCACTGGGCGCCGTGGTGGGTCGCAAAGCATTGCTGGACGTGCTGCCCAAGGGCGGCCTGGGGGGCACCTACTCGGGCAACCCGATTGCCTGCGCGGCGGCGCTCGCGACCCTGGATGAAATGACCGACGAGCACCTGCAGGCCTGGGGCGGGCGCCAGGAGCGGGCGATCGTGCAGCGCTATGAGCATTGGAAAAGCAGTGGGCTCTGCCCCTTCCTGGGCCGTCTGACGGGGGTGGGAGCCATGCGCGGCATCGAGTTGGTCAATGCCCGGGGCGAACCGGCGCCAGAGCAACTGAGCACGCTGCTAGGCAGCGCCCGGGATGCGGGCCTGCTGCTGATGCCCAGCGGCAAGTCGCGGCACATCATTCGCCTGCTGGCGCCCTTGACCACCGAGCCTGAAATCTTCGAGGAGGGCCTGGATATTCTCCAGGAATGCCTGGCGCGCCTGTGATTCCCGGCGCGCCTCAGGGCGAGGCTAGAACAGGTAGCCCATGTAGGTGGCAATGCCGCCACCGGCCTGTGGTCCGACGTTCATGCCAGCCATGACCACTGCGCCCTTGGCCGAACGCAGCAGCTGCTCGTTGACCTTGATCGAAGCCATCATGGTCGCCGGGTTGCTTCCCAAAACGACGGCCAGGGCCAGTAGCTTGGGGTCCAGGCCGAACAGCAGGGCCGTGGCCGAACCGCCCACCACCAGTCCACCACCGACCTCGGTATAGAAGCAAGGCCCGGTGATGTCGTCCTCGGTCAGGTCCCGGCTGCGAAGGGCATCGCTGACAAAGACCTTGCCGGTGCTGGGAAAAGCCTCCGCCGCACCGGCACCACTGACGCTCTTGCCCTTGACCTGGATATTGACCTTGCCGAAACGCGGCAGGCGCCCACCAAAGCCGGCGCCCACCCCCAGGCCGCCGTAGCGATAGCTGACGTCCTTGCCCTGAGGCGAACGCAGGGTGATCGAACCACCACCGCCGGCCACGAGGGCTACGGTCAGGCCGCCGCCGCTGGCGGTCTGGTACAGCCATTTACTTTCGTTGACCGGAATCGGAATGCTGAGGTTCATGGGGTCAAAGTCCTTTTGCTCGTTGTGTGGCTCGTCCGCGCTGGCTGATGACACCCACCAGGCCGGCCAGGGTAAATACCAGACCGATCAGGCCGAGCACACCCGGGGTGGCCCAGAGTGCTGCCGGGTCGTCGATGATTGCGCTGTTGGCCGGCCGCTCGGGCTGGTAATACACCCGCACCGGCTGGTCCTTCTGGTAGCCGAAGATAAAGCCACCCTGGGGGTAGGAAATCTTCTCACCGGTACTGCTGGTGAAGGCGATCTCGGGGTGCGAACCCCCGGCATTCAAATCGCTGACGATACCGTCGGCGGTCTGGGCGCTGGCGAGGAACTCGCGGCGATCAAGGGTGAGATTGACGGCGATGACCAACAGGCCGATGCCGATCAGGGCGAACAGCAGACCCTGGAGGATCTTGCCAAAGCGTGACGGGGTGGAGTTAGCCATGGGCTGTCTCGATATTCGTCCGTGAAAGAGGGAGGCCACGATAACAAGAAACCTGCCTCCAGAAAAACCACTGCCGCGGCGCAAGCGCATTCCGGCAACGGCGTTCAGGCGCCCTGGAAAGCGGCCTGAGCGCCTGTCGCCAGCGCTTGCAAACCGAATTTCCGACGGGCATTGCCCTGGAGGAATTTGTCCGCAAATACCGGCGGAAGTTCCAGGCCCCGGACCTGCTCCCGGCGTTTTTTTTCAACACACCAGGAGGAATTGGCCGGCGAGCAGCACGTTGCCCTGGCCACAAATCCGTGGCCAATGCCTGAACGCCGCGAACAGCCGTACGAGTTTCGAAGAGCTCCCTTGGCCGGTTGCGTTCAGGCACCGAGGGCTGCCAGTTTCCGAGGCAGGCTTGTATCCTCCAGGTCGCCCACGGTCGAGCCGGCACGCCGCTGCGACAACGATGCCCACTGGGCCGAAGCACTCAACTACATGGGTCGGCCCCGAGCACAGTCGGGGCGCGATCTGCCCGTACTTGCCCATTGGAGAGTTCACCATGCTGATCCGCGACGCACACGCCGCTGAAAGCGAAGCACTGCGGCAGTTTCTCGGCGATAACGGCTGGGGCCATCGGGTGGGCAGCAGCGAATACTTCGCCCAGTTGCTGGCAAACTCCCAGCGCACGGCGGTCGCCCTTCTGCAGGGGCAGATCGTCGGCTTCGCCCGAGGCATCAGCGACGGTCTGTCCAACGGTTACCTGTCCATGGTGGTCGTTGCCGAGCAGCACCAGCGGCGCGGTATCGGCCGCGCCCTGGTGCATTGGGTGATGGGCGACAACCCCGAGATCACCTGGGTCCTGCGGGCCGGGCGCCCCGGGGCAGCGGAGTTTTTCAGCTCGCTGGGCTTCGAACCCTCGATCATCACTCTGGAACGCACGCGCCATCGCGCATAATCACTCCCCCGCCTCCAGCTCATCCAAGGAAGACCCATGTCCGAACAGCACGACTCCAACGCCGACTGGCCCCCCGCCGGCTGCCCGCCCCTGGCCTGGCCGGACCTGCCTGACCAGGCTGCACGGCTGAACTGGTACCTGGCCGCGATTGGCGCCTACGGCGCGCTATGGGAAGGGCACGTCAACGAACCGGAATTGACGCCTGTCAGCGAGGACGCCCTGCAGGCGCTGGAGCAACGCCTGGGCTGCCCGTTGCCTCGATCGCTGCGCGACTACCATCGGCAATTGGGGGTGCTGTCCCTGGCGGAGGTCCTGTGCAGCGTCGGGCCCGGGCACACGCCGATCCAGCCGTTGCTGGAGGCTTATCCCGGTATCGTCGAGATCAGCGATGTCGACCTGGTACTGGCAGGCAAGCTGGTGGCCTTCGGCGACTACCTGGGCAATGGCAACCTGTTCTGCTTTCACCACGAATCCGGCGCGGTCTACTACTTCGATCACGACACAGGTGCGGCGCTGACACGCTTTTTCGACTCCCCCGAGGAGTACCTGGATGCGCTGATGCTGCTCTGCCTGGCGGAGGTGTATGACGACGATGATGCTGCCGAAGCATTGATCAGCCAGCGCTACGGCGAGGACCTGGTACGCAAGTGGCGCTATTGAGCCCTGCACCTCATTTGCCGGCACCTGCGCGCTGCCGGGCGCAGTAGCCGTCACCATCGGGCTGCGACTGCAAGTCGGTGCAACCGCCCCCCATGAACGCGGCCAGCGCGGCAAAGGGCAGCAGAACAATCACCTGCGCAATGCCTCGGGCCTGGGCATACGGGTCCTCGACCTTGCGCAGAAAGCCCTGATCGTGGGCCGCTGTCTCGGTTTGCAGCGTGGCCCAGAGGGTATAGCGAAAAGCGTCAGTTCCAGGCCCCTGGCCGCCGACACGCTGACAGGCGTCCAGCGCCTGGACGGCGTAGACATCCCCCACCAGACGTGGCACTCCCGTCGGGCGGGCCTGACGGGCATTGAAGTCATCGATCAGGGTGGTGAGTTGCAACTGGTCCGCCTGCTGGGCCACCAGGCAATCGCTCTCGGCAGGAAACTCTCGACTGGTACGGGCCAGGGTATTCAGCCAGTTCCGGTAGTTGGTGTAGAAACCGAACTGGCTGCCGTCCGGCAGTTCCTGCCGATACAGCTTGAAGGCCCCGACAAAGTGCTTGCCGGTGTCGGTCAGCCGCTGCACCTGCTCGCGGCTCAGTGGCTGATTGAGGGTGTAGCCATACACCTGCGGCCCCTCGACTGTCGGCCCGACCGGAGCCGTAGTACAAGCTCCCAGCGATGACAGGATGATCGTCAGGCTTAAAACGCTGCACAGCATCCGTTGCATGACATGCCTCAGGGCGGGTGGACGGCTCGTTGACCAGGCGCGAGATTACGCCATTTCCCAACCGCTGTTTCGGCCGGACCTGCCAAACCCTTAACCCTGCCCAGCCATGGGCCTACTGCCGCGAGGCTGGTGACAGACTGGTGCAGATGCGCCGCTATCGCGACGGCCCCCATGCCCGGCTTGACGTGCCCGAAGCAGCGCTCCATTGTCCCCGGCCCGCCCCTCGAACAAGGATGCTCCATGCTTCAGCGCGTCATGCTCTGCACCCTCTTGACGGTTATCGCCCTGCCCGCGTTCGCCGCGCCAGCCAAAGTCGAACGCCGTTGCGGCTGGTTCGAGAACCCCACGCCAGCCAACGCCACCCTGACCGACCGCGATGGCGTCTGGGAGATCGCCAGCCAGGGCGGCTATCAGGCCGAGGGCGAGTGGCCCACTTTCAACGACCAGCAATGGGTGCGCACCAACAATCACTACGGCTACGGCTGCGCTTGTGTCAGCGCCAGTGCGGATCCCCGGACTCATCGCCTCGACCAACTGCACAAGGCCAAGGCCCGCCCGCTGTCAGCCTGTCGCAACGATCCCAGCCTGTACGAACCCTTGCCCGAGGAAGCCGGAAAACCCGTATTACCCCAGGGCTCGCCGCGCTTTCAGGGCCAGGGTTTCAGCCTGCAGTATCCCAAAGGCTGGACGCTCAACCAGACACAGAACTGCCTCACCCTGGATCACCCGAAAAAACGCCCGGGCGAGGAGTACACCCTGCAACTGTGCCTGCAGCAAGGCAGCCTGGAGCAGGCCGCCGAGGGCTTGTTCTTCTACCTGGAAAATGGCGTCTGGATGCGCAGCGCCGGCAGGGATGAGCCCAGCCCGGTACTTGAGGTGAACGGCCCCGGCTGGCAAGGCCTGCTGGCCTATCAGACCTGCGGCATCAGCGATGAGGAAACCGGCTTTCATGCCGTTGGCGGTACCTGCCTGACGGCGGTGATCGATAGCGGCCAGCGTCAGGTGGTGGCCGACAGCGTAGGGTTCTTCCAGGATTTCGCCACCCTGGGGGCCATCCTGCAGTCGATCCGCTTCGACCCGGCGCCATAGAGCCCCCGCTAGGGCACGGCCCGATACAGGGTTTGCAGGTGGGACAAGCGCAAGCCGCAGTGCTCCAGGTTGCGCCGGCTTTGCGAGTTCACCAGGGCGGTGGCTGCCACGCTCCGGGCCCCCAAAGCAGCAGCCTGCTGCAAGCGATGGGCGATCAGGGCCCGGTGATAACCCAGGCCCCGCGCGGCCCGGGTGGTAAAGGCGGTGCCCAGGTACGCCACGCCGTTGTCGGCGATGAACAGCGCCGCGCCGGCCACCGCAACGCCCTGCTCCCGCAACAGGTACAAATGCCCGCGCCCATCGTTGAGCAAGCCACCAAAGGCCGCCTGGGTGGCCGGCCGAGCGGCCGCAGGGGTATTGAAGCCTTCGCGGTGCAGCGTGCAGAACACTTCCAGCGTCGAGGCGGTCACCGGCTCGATATCCAGCACTGAAGGCGGCGCCACAATCTCGCCCACAGGAGCGAACAGCTGCCCATGAGTCCAGCCCTTCAGGCGCTGCAACGGCAACCCTTGCAGCTCCAGGGTGGGCACAACCTTGGCTGACTCGGCGATCAAGGCGATCGCCGGGGCGTAAGCCACGCAGCTCTGCAGCAGATCGACCAGGCGCCGGGCATCCTGCGCCCTGTCGCCATGTACCCGGTTCATCATCGGGCTGGGGTTGCCGCCGACGACGAAGGCACCACAACCCGGCTCACCATACAGGCAGGCCCGATAAGGGTTGCCCGGCAGGCTCGCCAGACCCTGGACCCGGGCCCGCAGGTATTGGGTTTCGGCATATTCAAGCGCCAGCGCGCGGCTCAGGTGCATATCAGCGATTACCCACCGGGGTTTCACTGACCCAGGGCACCCGCACCTGCTCGGCGATGCTCGTGGCCTGCTGCTGCAACACCTCCAGTTGGGTCCGGCGGCCGAACAAGCCAGTGAAATGCAGCAGCAAGCGCCCGGCAAACCCCAGGCCATCGCCGCGTTTGCGCGGGATCAAGTGCAGGTGCGCATGGGGAATGTGCTGGTTGGTGGCGCGGCCGTCATTGACCAGCAGGTGGGTGCCTTCGACGCCGTAGCCGGCACGCCGTTGCGCCGCCAGCAGGCCATCGAAGACCTGGTACAGGTGCTGGCGGATGAAACCGGGCAATTGCTCGAGCTTCTCTACGTGCTGCTGGGGGATCAGCAGCAGGTGCCCTTCACCCAGCGGATGCACGTCCATGAAGGCCATGCAGTGCTCATCGCGGTACACCAGTGCGGCGGGCAAGGTGCCGGCGGCAATCTGGCAGAAAATGCAATTCATCCCTGAATCCTCAAGTGGCAAGGCGCGCCCGGGCGGGCGCCGCCAATGTAACCCACCTGCATCCTGTAAAGCGCGTTCCTTGTGCCCGGCTTGGGTTCAGCCCAGCGCCAGGTAGGCGCCGGCATCGACCTCGATCATCACCGGCTGCCGGGTGTCCTTGAGGGTGTGCAACAGGTCTTGCAGCTGCGCGGGGGTGTCGGCGCGGTGGTGCGCCACATGGAAGCTTCGGGCCATGGCCTGGAAGTCCGGGGTGAGGATGTCCACCCCCAGCGGCACGATATCCCGCGCCTGCATGTAGTCGCGGATCTCGCCGTAGCACTGGTTGTTCCACACCAGCAGGATCACGCCGATCTGTGCTTCCTTGGCCGCGATCAGCTCGCCGCTGGCGAACTGCAGGCCACCGTCCCCCACCAGCGCCACCACTGGCCGCTCGGGGCGCGCCAGCTTGGCGCCCATGGCCGCCGGCAAGCCGTAGCCCAGGGTGCCGTAACCACTGCCGGCGTTGAACCAGCTGGCCGGAGCCGGGGCCTGGTAGCCACAGGCGCCCTGGTACACCGGCTGGGTCGAGTCGCCCACCAGGATCGGTGCATCCAGATTGTCCCGCAGCAGGTCCAGCAGGCCCTGCAAACCTTGCTGCTTGGGCGTCCAGCCGGCGCGCTCGGTCTGGTTCACCCGTTGCACGCTGTCCAGTGCCCAGCGCCCGCGGGAATTGGCAGGCGCCACCTTGCCCAGCAGTGCCTGCAAACCTTCCAGGGCATCCCCCACCAGGCCGACATGGGCCCGCTGCACGCCCATGACCTGCATCGGGTCGATGTCCAGGCGAATCAGCGAACCCTTGAAGCGCAGCGGCCCGAGGCCAAAGAAGTCGTAGTCGGTTTCCCCAAGCTCGGTGCCCACGGCGAGCACCACATCCGCTTCGTCGATCAGCGCCCGGCCATGGGCCGAGGACTGCACGCCATCGAGCAACAGCGGGTGGCCGCAAGGCAGCAGGCCGCGGGCGTTGGTGGTCAGGGCCACCGGCGCCTGCAGGCGCTCGGCCAATTGCCGCAGGACCTCGGCGCAACCCCGGGCACCACCACCGGCCAGGATCAACGGGCGGTGGGCACTGTTGAGCAAGGCCAGCGCCGCCTCGATCGAAGCCCCGGCCGGCGCCGGCGCGCCAGGCAGGCTGCGGGGCATCAGGTTGAGGTTATCGGCGGGCATCTCCAGCACGTCCAGGGGAATCTCGATGTGCACCGGCCGTGGCCGTGCGCACTTGAATACGGCAAAGGCCCGCGCCAGCAGTTCCGGCAACTCCGAAGGCGCTTGCAGGGTGTGGCTGAAGGCGCAGACCCCGGCCACCATTGCTCGCTGGTCCGGCAGTTCGTGCAGGTGGCCGTGGCCCAGGCGCAGGTGCTCGCGACGGTTGACGGTAGAGATCACCAGCATTGGCACCGAATCGGCATAGGCCTGGCCCATGGCCGTGAGGATATTGGTCATGCCAGGGCCAGTGATGATGAAGCACACCCCAGGCTTGCCGCTGGCCCGGGCGTAGCCGTCGGCCATGAACCCGGCCCCCTGTTCATGCCGTGGGCTGACGTGGCGCAAGCGGCTGCCGTGCAGGCCGCGATAGAGCTCGACGGTGTGTACGCCGGGAATCCCGAATACCGTGTCCACGCCATAACCTTCCAGCAAACGAACCAGGGACTGCGCACAGGTGGTCATCGACTACTTCCTCTTGTTCTTATGTGCGGGCGACACCCTGCGCCCGGCTGATGTCGAGGGACATTAGTCGCTGCACCCAAGGGGCAACAATCGAAAAAAATCGCGGCGATTGCTCAATAAAATTCACGCTTTGCCGTTGCGACGGGGTTCCGGGTGCAAGCGGGTGATGCCCTGCAGCTGGGACTTGACCCACTCGCTGAACGCCAGCACCACCGGCCGCTCGGACTTGAGCAGGTCGGCCACCAGGTAGTAGCCGCGATTGGACTCGATCTCGGTGCCGAAGGGCTGCACCAGTTGGCCCCGGGCCAGGGCTTCGCCGCTGATCAGGTTGTCGCCCATGGCAATGCCCTGGCCGGCGATGCAGGCCGACTGCACGAAGTGCGCGTCGGCAAACACGATGCCCCGGCGCACGTCGACATTCGGCGCCCCGGCGGCCGCCAGCCAGACCCGCCAGTCGGAGTAGTCGATCATGTGCAGGAGCAAGGCGTGATCCAGGCCATCAAGGGTTTTCAGGCCACCCATGGCATTCACCAGGCTCGGGCTGCACACCGGGAAATAGCGCAGGGAGACGATCTTCTGCACGTGCTGGTTGGGCCAGTCGCCCATGCCATAGGCCACGAACAGATCGACGCTGCTGTCGCTGGTGTCCCCCGGAGTGCGGGGCGACACCAACTGCAGTTCAACCTGGGGATACAGCGCCTGGAATTCGGCGATATGGGTGCACAGCCAATAGGTGGCGAACCCCGGCGGGCTGCTGATGCACAGCCGGCCGCTGACCTGCTGGCCATCGGAGCGCTGGCCGGCCTCGAGGATATTGGCCAGCAGCAGGTGGATGTCCCGGGCATAGCGCTCCCCCTGGTAGGTGATGCGAATGCTGCGGCCCTGGCGCTCGGTCAGGGCAAACCCCAGGGTCTGCTCCAGGCTCTTGATCTGGTGGCTGATGGCGCTGGGCGTCAGGTTCAGCTCATTGGCGGCCTCGGCGACACTGCCCAGGCGGGCCACCGCGTCCAGAGCGCGCAACGCGGTCATGGAGGGATAACGCATACCGATCATGCCTCGACTACAAAAAAACGAGTGGCAGCACCATAGCTGCAATCGGCGTCCGGCAATAGCCTTGCTCGTCGCCGAAAAAAAAGCCCATTACTGAAAAAAATTACCGTGTCCCACTAAAAATGCTCGATTGACCCGCCGCCGTCGATGGCTAATTCTCAAGCCCTACCCTGTGCCGGGTACTGCCCGGCCATCGCACAATAACAAGAGGGTCGACCCTTGCAATCGCAGCCCAACTCCGTCAATCCCGTGGTGGCGATCGATGATCTGCACAAGAGCTACGCCGATCACCACGTGCTCAAGGGCATCGCCCTGCGCGCCAATGAAGGCGAAGTGGTGTCGTTGATCGGCTCCAGCGGCTCGGGCAAAAGCACCCTGCTGCGCTGCATCAACCTGCTGGAGATTCCCTGCAGCGGCAGCCTGCGCATCAATGGCGAAGAAGTGCGCATCAGGACCGACCGTGCCGGCAACCCGCAGGTCGCCGACCCGGCCCAGGTGGCGCGCCTGCGCACCCAGTTGAGCATGGTGTTCCAGAGCTTCAACCTGTGGCCCCACCGCACCGTCCTGGAAAACGTCATCGAAGCGCCGGTGTATGTCCTCGGTGAAGACCGCAAGGACGCCATCGCCCATGCCGAGCACCTGCTGGAAAAGGTCGGCCTGGCCAACAAGCGCGACGCTTTCCCTTCCTTTCTCTCCGGCGGCCAGCAACAGCGGGTGGCCATCGCCCGGGCCCTGGCCATGCGCCCCCAGGTGCTGTTGATGGACGAACCGACCTCGGCCCTGGACCCGGAACTGGTGGGCGAGGTGCTCAAGGTCATCCAGGGCATCGCCGAGGAAGGCCGTACCATGATCCTGGTGACCCACGAAATGGCCTTTGCCCGGGACGTGTCGAGCAAGGTGATGTTCCTACACCAGGGGCTGGTGGAAGAAGAAGGGCCACCCCAGCAAGTGTTCCTCAACCCGGTCAGCGAGCGCTGCCGGCAATTCGTCATGGCTCAGGAAAACCGCGTCTGACGTTTCGCTTCAATCCTTGAAAACAACAACTTCGATAAAGGGTAAAGCCATGAAAAACCTGCTCAAGGTGCTCGCCACCGGTTGCCTGTTCAGTGCACTGGCCAGCCACGCCGTGGCCGCCGACAAGATCGTCTTCGGCATCGCCCTGGAACCCTACCCGCCGTTCTCGATGAAAAGCGGCAACGGCGACTGGAGCGGCTTCGAACCGGAGCTGATCAAGGCTCTGTGCGACCGCATGCAGGCCCAGTGCCCACTCAAGGAAGTGGCCTGGGACGGCCTGATCCCGGCCCTGCAATCGAGCCAGATCGACGCCATCCTCAACTCCCTGAGCATCACCGACGAACGGGAAAAGGTCATCGACTTCTCTGCGCCCTACTACCAGACCCCGGCCATGTGGGTCGCCGACCAGAGCCTGGAGCTGGTCACCACCCCCGAAGGCCTCAAGGGCAAGCTGATCGGCGTGCAGGGTTCGACCTCCAACGCGACCTTCGCCAAGACCTACTACGGCAAGACCTCGACCCTGCGCTACTACACCACCCAGGACGACATGATCGCCGACCTGCAGAGCGGGCGCATCGACGTGATGCTGGCCGACGCCCTGACCATCGAGCCGATCCTCAAGACCGCGGCCGGCGCCGGCCTGGCGGACAAGGGCCTGGCGCCCAAGGACCCGCTGTTCGGTTCCGGCATCGGGGTCGGCCTGCGCAAGGGTGACAGCGCCCTGCAGCAGCGGATCAACACCGCCCTGGCCTCGCTCAAGGCCGACGGCACCTACGACAAGATCCGCAGCCGCTACTTCAGCGTCGACATTTCTGCCAACTAAGCCGTCCGGCCGGCCCGTTTGCGCGGGCCGCCGGCGTTGACTGGATACGTCATGATTTCTCTGTCCGACCTTTCCCAACTGTTCGTCGCCGACGGCTGGCTCGGCGCCCTGGCCCAGGGCGCGCTGGTGTCCCTGCAGATTTCCGCCGGGGCCTTTGTGCTCGGCCTGGGTATCGGCCTGCTGGTGGCGATGATCAAGCTCAAGGGGCCGCGCTGGCTGGTAAAGCTGGCCAACGCCTACACCACCCTGTACCGGGCCATGCCCGAGCTGCTGCTGATTCTGCTGCTCTACTACGCCGGCACCGACCTGCTGAACATGGCCATGGCCGCCATGGACCGGCCGAGCGTCACGGTCAACGGTTTCATCGCCGCGGTGCTGGTGCTGGGCATCGTCCAGGGCGCCTATTCGGCGGAGATCATCCGGGGCGCGATCCAGGCCATTCCCTACGGCCAGATCGAAGCGGCCCGGGCCTACGGCATCGAACGCTGGCTGCTGGTGCGGCGCATCCTGTTGCCGAGCATGCTGCCCTATGCCATGGCCGGGCTATCGAACCTGTGGCTGGTACTGGTCAAGGACAGCGCGCTGATCAGCATCGTCGGCTACAGCGAGCTGCTCTCGGTGGGCAAGCAGGCAGCCGGTTCCACCAAGCACTACCTAGTGTTCTACCTGGCGGTCGCAGCCTTCTACTTCGTCATCACCCTGGTGTCCGGCAGCGTGTTCCGCGTGCTCGAACGACGCACCAACCGCTGGCTGCCCCAGCACTAGGAGACTCGGATGGACTTTTCCTGGATCAACGGTTTTTCCAGCGAGCTGCTGCGCGGCCTGGGCATCACCCTCAAGCTCCTGCTGCTGAGCGGAATCTGCGGCTTTGCCCTGGCAGTAGTGGTGGGCCTGGGCCGGGTGTCGCGCAATCCTCTGATTCGTGCGCCGATGCAGTTCTACATCAGTGTGTTTCGCGGCACCCCGCTGCTGGTGCAGATCTACATCCTCTATTACGGGGTCGGCAGCCTGTTCGCCGCCTACCCGCCGATTCGCGGCAGCTTTCTCTGGCCCTACCTGCGCGAAGGTTTCTGGTATGTGGCCTTGGCCCTGACCCTGAGTGTCGGCGCCTACGTCGGCGAAGTGCTGCGTGGCGGCCTGCGGGCCGTGCCCCGAGGCGAGCTGGAAGCCGCCCGCGCCTATGGCATGGGCCACTGGCTGACCCTGCGCCGGGTGTGGCTGCCCCGGGCCCTGGAACTGGTGCGCCCGACCCTGGTGGGGGAATGCGTGCTGCTGCTCAAGGCCACTGCACTGGCGTCCACCGTGGCGGTCACCGACCTGCTGGGCGCGGCCAACCTGGTACGGGCCCAGACCCTGAAAGTCTACGAGCCGCTGCTGGCCGTGGCACTGATCTACATCGTCCTGGCCTTTGTCATCGAACATCTGTGCGCACGCCTGGGCAAGGTCCCCCAGCGTCAGGCCTGAACCCATTCATTGCGCGGGCAGCGAGGCCCGTGAGGAGAACAACATGCGTTACTCACCTTTCGTACAGCGCATCAGCGGCGAATCCGTCAGCGCCTGGGACATCCACTACGCGGCCATCGAGGCCCGTGGGCGCGGCGAAGACGTGATCGTGCTCAGCGTCGGTGACCCGGACTTCGCCACCGACGAGCGCATCAGCGCTGCCGCCAGTGCCGCCCTGGAGCAAGGCGACACCCACTACACCCACGTCCTCGGCCGCCCGGCCCTGCGTGAGGCCATCGCCGCCAAGCAGCGCCGCCTGCTGGGCATCGAGGTCAGCGCCGACAACGTGGCGCTGGTGGCGGGTGCGCAGAACGGCTTGTTCGCCACATCGCTGTGCCTGTTCAGCAGCGGCGACGAAGTGCTGGTGCCAGAACCCATGTACCTGACCTACGAGGCCTGCATCCACGCCTCGGGGGCGCAGATCGCCTGCGTCCAGCAGCCGGCGGCCAATGGCTTTCGCCTGACCGCCGCGGCCCTGGAAGCGGCGCTCACCGACAAGACTCGCGGCATTGCCCTGGCCACCCCGTGCAACCCCACCGGCAACGTCTACAGCCGTGAGGAGCTGGAAGCCGTGGCCGAGGTGGCGCGCAAGCATGACCTGTGGGTGATCTCCGACGAGGTCTACGGGCAACTGACCTACGACCGCGAACACCTGAGCATCGCTTCGCTGCCGGGCATGGCCGAGCGCACGGTAATCCTCAACAGCCTGTCGAAAACCCATGCCATGACCGGTTGGCGCGTGGGCTGGGTGATCGCCCCGCCGGCCCTGGTCGGGCATCTGGACAACCTCTTGCTGTGCATGCTCTACGGCCTGCCGGGGTTTATCCAGGAAGCCGCGCTCAAGGCCCTGGAGCTCGATGAAGAAGTGATCGGCAGCGCCCGCGAGGTCTATCGCCGGCGCCGCGACCTGGTGGTGGCGGGCCTCAAGCAGGTGCAACTGCTGGACTGCCGCGAGCCGGAAGCCGGGATGTTCATGCTGGTGGACGTGCGCCGCACCGGCCTGTCGAGCATGGATTTCGCCTGGCAGCTGTTCCGCGCCACCGGGGTCTCGGTGCTCGACGCCCAGGCTTTCGGCGCCAGTGCCGAGGGCTTCGTGCGGATCTCCTTCACCGTCGCCGACGAGGTGCTCAAGGACGCCTGCCAGCGCATTGCCGGCTTTGTCGAAACCCTGGGCGCACAACGCTGAATGCATGACCCGGGCCGCCCAGCGGCCCTGGTACCTCTGACAAGAACACTGCTGCGCCATACTTTTTTGCCCACCTTTGAAGGGCCCCCTGCTTGAGAGGTTGACCCCGTGACCGCTTCCGACCAATTCAACTCCACCCATAGCGCCGTCGATCAATACGCTGAACTGGTGCTGCACAACGGCCGGATGTACACCCTCGATCCGGCCCAGCCCTGGGCCGACGCCGTGGCCATCCGCCAGGGCAAGCTGATCGCGGTGGGCAGCCTCGCTTCCCTGGCCTCGCTGATCGGGCCCAATACCCGCCAGCACGATCTGGACGGGGCCTTCTGCATGCCCGGCCTGCATGACATGCACACCCACCCGGACCTGGCCCTGGCCCCGCGCTACGCCGACGACCTGGACGTGGGCATCGAAGACCCGACCCCGGAGCAACTGGCAGCCGCGATCCACGCCTATGCCGACAGCCATCCCGGCGACGGCTGGATCTACGGCCAGTACTGGGTGCGCTACACCTTCCGCGAAGCCGGGCTGACCCCGGGCCGCGAATGGCTCGACAGCGTCATGCCGCACCGCCCGGTGGCCCTGCTGGACCGCATGTGGGGGACCATGATGGTCAACTCCAAGGCCCTGGAACTGGCCGGCATCGACCGCCACACCAGCGACCCGCGCAACGGCTACCTGGAGCGCGACGAGCTGACCGGCGAGCCCAACGGCCTGCTGATCGACGGCGCCTACGCCCTGATCCACGCCGCCATGCCGCCAACTCCGGTGTCGGTGCTGCGCCGTGCCTATCGCGATGGCGTGCACTTCCAGACCTCTCGCGGGGTCACCGCCACCAAGTACGTGCACGTCTGCGAAAACCGCCTGCAGGCCCTCAAGGAACTGGACGATGCCGGCGAGCTGACCCTGCGGGTGGAAGCCGCCATCAGCTGGCAGGACGACATCTTCCCGGTGCGCCGGCGCTGGGAACTGCTCAGTGGCGAGCGGCATTTCTATCGCAGCGCGCGCCTGAGTGCCAACGCGGTGAAGTTCCACTTCGATGGCACCGTGGAGCCCAAGTCTTCCTACCTGCTGACCCCCTGGCCGGAAGAGTCGAGCTGGCGCGGCAAGCTCAACCTGACCCCGGAACACATCACCGACATGGTGGTGGACATGGACAAGCGCGGCCTGCGGGTGATCGCCCACTGCACCGGCGACGGCGCCTCCGACGTGTTCCTCGATGCCGTGGCCGAGGCCCGGCGGCGCAACGGCAACAGCGGCATCCGTCACCAGTGCGCCCACAGCACCCTGCTGCACCCGGGCAACCTCAAGCGTTTCCAGGCCCTGGACGTGATCGCCGAGTTCTCTCCGGCAGCCTGGTACCCGACTCCGTTCGCCAGCGGCGCACGCTCCGGCTACGGCCAGGAACGCCTCAAGCGCATCTATGACTTCAAGGGCGTGCTGGCAGCTGGTGGCATCGCGGTGTTCGGCACCGACTGGCCGGTGGCGTCCATCGATCCATGGCTGGCCCTGGAAACCATGGTCACCCGGCAGAACCCGTGGAACCAGGAACCCGACACCTTCGGTGACCCCATCAGCCTGGAACAGGCCCTGCAAGTGGCGACCCTCAACGGCGCCCACGCCATGGGCCTGGAGCACCTGACCGGCAGCCTGGAGGCCGGCAAGTCGGCGGACCTGATCGTCCTCGACCGCGACCTGTTCGCCCAGGGCGCACGCAACTACATCCACCACACCCAGGTGCAACTGACCTTCGTCGAGGGGCAACTGGTCTACGACCGCCAGGGCACCTTCAGCGACACCCCGCTGCAAGCGGTGTGGGAAGGCCTGCCACCGGTGATCGAGGGCAAGGAATAATGAACAGCACCCCGAGCATCCCGGTAACCGTGGTTGCAGGCTTTCTCGGCGCCGGCAAGACCACCCTGCTCAACCGCATGGTGCAACGCGCCGACAGCGGCCGGCTGGCGGTGATCGTCAACGATTTCGGCGAGCTGAACATCGATGCGGCGATCATCGCCGAGGTCACCGACGCGGTGTACAGCCTGCAGAACGGCTGCATCTGCTGCACCGTGCAGGAGGACCTGCTGGCGCAACTGGTGAGCCTGTCCAAGCTGCGCCCGGCCCTGGAGCGAATTGTCATCGAGTGCAGCGGCGTCTCCGACCCGCAGCGCATCGTGCAGACCATCGGCTACCCGCAACTGCGCAACCGCCTGCACCTGGACGCGGTGATCACCCTGGTGGACGCCAGCGGCTACCAGGACCTGGAAGGGGAAATGGCCCGCCTGTCCCGAGCCCAGGTGGCCTGCGCCGACTGGGTGCTGCTGAACAAGGCCGACCTGGTGAGCGCCGAGCAATTGCAGAGCATCCGCGCCAGCCTCGGCAATCGCGCCCCGGTGTTCGACACGGTGCAGGCCGAGCTGCCCCCTGAGCTGCTGCTGGCGCCGCCGGTGCGCTCCACCGAAGTGCTGTTCAAGGCCCTGCCCCAGGCCCACGACCAGTTGTTCGAAAGCTGGGTGTGGAAAAGCTCGCGACCGCTGCAGCCCAAGGCTTTGCGGGACTGGCTGGCGCGCCTGCCCGCCGACCTGCTGCGCCTCAAGGGCCTGGTGCGCCTTGAAGGCAATGAACAACCTTATTGGTTGCAGCATGTGGGCAACCGCAGCCAGTTCACCCTGGCCGCCGATCAGCCCACCGAGCATGCCGCGCAATTGGTATTCATCGCCCGCCGAGGCAGCGATCTGCGCCAGGAACTGGAGGCTGGGGTCAGCGATACACAAGTGCTTTGAACGACAGGGAATCTGTGGCGCGAAGGCCGGTCTGAAAGAGGCGCGGCTGCAGGGCCGTCGCTTGGTCCGTGACAATAGGGCCCGGGTCCAATAGATTAGGCGCCCCCGAAAATCCCCCTGGGCCTTTCGCGCCTCAAACCTGTTAAACCAAGTAGTGGATGTTCAATGCCTGATTCCAACACCGAAGAATCCGTAGTCGCCCTGTCCAACAAGGCCGAATACGAAAACGCCATTCATCTTTCACAACACGTGTCCCAGGCCAAGACCATCAGCGAGATGGTGCTCGACGCCTTCCACACCTCGAAAGAAAGTGACCAGATTCGCGAACTGCGCGCAGCGATTCGCCAGGCCCACGACCGCTTTGACGACGACACCGCCTATGAACTCATGGGCCAGCTCAAGCAGCTCAAAGACGCCGAGGCCGCCGACCTCGCCGCCCTGGAAGACCTGAGCAAGAAATTCCCCATCAGCCGGATTCTCTCCAGCTACAAGGACGATCCGGACTTCCAGGAGCTGGTCTACGGCCTGGCCCTGAAGGTGCTGAACCAGACCCACCAGGCCATCAGCAACCCCAGCGGCGGCAAGAGCAAGGCGCGTCCGAAGAAGGAAATGGAAGTGTTCGCCATCAGCAAGGACGGCGTCAGCGTCACCCTGCCGATGCGCCCGCGCTCCAAGGCCAACGTCGACCGTGAAGCCTTCGAATTCCTCGGCTTCAGCTTTGTCGGCGAAGGCGACGAGGCGGAACTGGAAAGCGAGATGTTCCTCGACAAGGATGGCAACGAACAGCAGGCCACCCGCAAGAACATCGTTACCGCGATCCAGCAGCAGACCGCGTTCGAAGGCTACAGCGCGCAACAACAGCTGTAACCCGCCGCTGCATGAGCGAGCTTGCTCGCGAAGCGCCAGCACAGCCTTCTGCAGACCTGAAAAGCCCCGTATTCCAGCGTGAAGACGGGGCTTTTCTTTCTTCAGCGATCCCCGTACTCAAGGATGGGGTACATCGCACACAACGCCTCGGTCTCCAGCCGGAAGCACTCCTGCTGCGCAGGCTCCAGAACGTATGGCTGCTCGCCCCGCGGCTGCAGCTGATCCAGTATCCGGCACACCAGGTCGACGATCTGCCGGCAGCCCTGGGGGTCCACATAGCGCTGTGCGATGGAGCCCGTGCCGATACACAAGCCATTGGCGGCAAATGACGATCGAGTCTCCCCCGGTGCGCGTTTTTTGCTGACGATGATTCCGCACTTTTCCAATGCCGATTCGGCGAGGGAGCCGCTGATGCCCTTAGGCAAACGCAACAGGATCGTGTGGTTTTCCGTCCCGCCGCCCATTACCTCGTAGTCCCGCGCCATGAACGCGCAGGCCATTTCATCCGCCGTGGCGCGAATCCGCCCCATGTAGGCATCGAACTGTGCAGACATGGCATAGCCCAGCGCGGCCGCCTTGGCGGCGATCATGTTGACTGCAGGCGCCCCCTGCATCCCGGGGAAAACTGCCTGGTCGAGCACCCGACGAAAGCTCGACCTCAGGCCGGGCACCTTGGTGTCCGCGTCCCGCCCGGAAAGAATCAGGCCGCCGCGTGGCCCGGCGAGCTGTTTGTGGGTGCAAGTGGTGGTGACGTGCGCCACATCGATCGGGCTCGGATGACGCCCCGTGGCAACCAGGCCGGCGATATGGGAGATGTCGGCAAGGACGATGGCCCCGGCTTCATCGGCAATGTCGCGAAAACGCTGGAAGTCCACGACCCGCGAATAAGCCGTTGCCCCACAGATGATGATGCGCGGGCGATGGGCCATCGCCAGCTGACGTACCTCCTGGTAGTCGATGGTGCCCTGGGCCGTGGTGCCGTAGCGGATCGCCTTGTAGTGGGCACCGGTAAAAGCGAGGGAGCTGCCGTGGGTCAGGTCGCCGCCATGATCCAGGGCCATCCCGAGCAGGGTGTCCCCCGGCTCAAGCAGCGCGGACAACACCTGGTAGTTGGCGTTCGAGGCCGAGTGCGATTGCACCGCGGCGTATTGCGCGGCAAACAGCTCCCGTGCCCTGCG
Organism: Pseudomonas sp. JV245A; assembly: GCF_032424515.1. Classification (NCBI taxonomy): domain Bacteria; kingdom Pseudomonadati; phylum Pseudomonadota; class Gammaproteobacteria; order Pseudomonadales; family Pseudomonadaceae; genus Pseudomonas; species Pseudomonas sp. JV245A. The sequence goes on along the minus strand of NZ_VYKE01000016.1, from coordinate 48,581 downwards.
GATCGCCAGGGATTCCACCAGATCGACGTTTTCGCACCCGGCGTGATGGCGTTTGCCCGCAACCCCCTGCGCCGTCACGTTGACCAGCGCCGAGGCCGAGGCGGCAAGGCTTCTGGGAGTGGCTGCACAGGAGGATGAAACCAGGGAAAGCGTGCGTTGTTGCCGGCTTACTTCAGCGTCCAGGATCCTGGCCAGCTCGGCGTCTTCTGTTCGCAGGTCCGCCAAGCCACATCGCAGCAAGTCGGCCTGGTTCCTCAGTGGTTCGGTATCGGCTGCCATAAATCTGTGCCCCTTCCTTGAGTGCTGCGCGCCACGAACGAGGACGTGCTTCCTGGGTTTTACGTTCGTTGGTGTGAATCGGGCTGATCCGGGCCCTGGGTCAAGACTGTATAAGGCGTAACAGAATTAATCAAAAAATTAAACATCCCCAAAGTTAAATGCTTCTTTTTTGAAGTGGAAGGACATCGGCGCAGCCTTGCCGGTGCAAGCCTCAGGGCGAGAGTGATAATGCCCAACCCCTGGGGCTTTATTGTCATGGCTGACGCATGCAACACTTGTCCGTTGCGGCCCTGTGCAAACCGGCCCCTCTCAGCGACTTGATCGCCCACAGTCCCCGTAGCGAAGTATCCCAGGACGGATACAGGCTGGCTAAAGGAGCACTAGCGAATTACCAGACAACACACAAGCAACTGACAGGCTTCTGCCACAGTGATCCCGCTATTGGCACCAGGCAATCGATGTCATGCGCGATGTGAACGCTAAAAAATTCGATGCATTACGACTATAAGGAAATGGTGAGGCATTTGATGCACAGAAGAGAAAGAACAGAGTATTTAAAAAGCAATATCAAATACCTGATTAAAAGTCGCGGAGAGACACAACTGTCTTTATGCAACGCCAGTGGCCTGACCAGAACAACCATATACAACATCCTGGAAGGCAAGGTCAGCAACGTCCAGCAGTCCACCATTCGAAAAATCTCCGACTTCTTCGGTATTTCCTATGAGGAAATAGAAACCGTCGACTTTGAAGAGAAGGAGATCATCGAAAGCAGCATTTCCCCGCAAGGGAACATGAACCCGGCTGCTGTTCCGATCCTCAAGGAAAGCCAGTTGATGGCCAACATGGATAAACGTATTGGCGAACTCGCCACTTGTTTCCCATTGACCTACTACTTCGGTACATCCTCTAACTTGATAGCCGTGCGCCTGGAAAACGATATCAAGGGCATGTATGAGGTCGGCGACCTGCTGATCGTGCAAAAGGGGACGATCACCGATGAAAAGGAAAAACTGGCTTACGACAAACAGACCAGGAAACTGCTGATCATGAACGAGGTCGTCTTCGACCCAGATCGTATATCTGTCGTCGGCGATATCATTGAGGAACGCTTCAATGACTGCCTATGAAGGTGATATCGAGAACAGCAAGTACAAGCTTCTGGGGTTTGAGAACAATAAAAACCTGGCCGTGATCATGATCATCGACACCGGCAAGGTCATAAAAATAAAGCTGAGCGAAGTAGTGAACAGCGAAATAATGGATAACTTAAACAAAATGGAAGTTAAAAACCTGTATAAAAAGTTCTACTCACAAGGAGGAACACTTACTGCATACGACTTGAACGACCGCAATGAAAACTCATGGATGATCTACATCATCCTCAACCTGCTGCTCTTTACCTTTTATATTTTCACCAGCATCGCTGCAACAAAGCCGATCTACCTTGAATCCCTCGACATCATTATTACCCCCGGCACCTTTCTGTACCCTCTGACATTCCTGATCGTTGACCTGCTGAACGAGAACTTCGGACTCAGGCTCGCCAGAAGAGCCATTCTGTTTGCATTTGCAAGCAACGCCATGATCATCATCCTGCTCTACGCGTCCACTTTTCTCCCCGGACTGCCAGGCTGGAAACTCGATACACCTTATAACGACGTTATTATCCAGGTGTCGTCTGTACTCGTAGCGTCTTCCGTTTCCTTCCTTGTTTCTGAAAACATAAACTCATATTTGCTGTGCAAGATAAAGGAACTCACAAATTCCAGATTCCTATTTCTGCGGATATTCCTCAGCACCTTGTTTGCGGTCATCATCGACAGCTTCGTGTTTTGCTACATCGCATTCTATGGATCCATGCAAAACAACGACATCCTGAACATGATTTATGTTCAGATCGCAATCAAGGTCTGTTTTGCATTCTTCAATATATTGCCCGCCTATGGCGCACGATCACTGTTCAAGAGATACATAACGGATAGCCAGGCAAAATGATCGATCGCTGTTTGTAGAGCGACGCCGGAGCTCAACACCTATCTGCCAGGCAGGTTCAGTGTTGGGCTCCAAGGGCAGCAAGCTGCTCAAATCCTCACTTCAGACCCATCTTGCTCTTCAGGCTATCCATGACTTGCGTCTTGTTCTCCAGATAAGCGTTCAAGCCTTTTGCCCGCAGATTGCAGGCGTCGCAGTTGGCGCAGCCACTGCCCATGATGCCGTTGTAGCAAGTCAGGGTTTGCTCGCGAACCAGCTCCAGTTGATTGTGGTAGTCCGCCAGAGCCCAGGTTTCTGCCTTGTTCAGCCACATCAGTGGAGTCTCGAGGCGCAACTTGTACTCCATGCCCAGTTCGAGGGCCTTGTTCAATGCCTTTACAAATTCATCGCGGCAATCGGGGTAACCCGAGAAATCGGTCTCGCACACTCCGGTAATCACGGTCTCGGCTTTTACCTGATAGGCATAGATAGAGGCCAGGGTAAGGAACAGGATGTTTCTTCCGGGTACAAAGGTGCTGGGCAAGCTCTCGCCTGAACTGTTCACCGTGGGCACCGGAATGTTGTCCCGAGTGAGGCTGCTGATCGCCAGTTCGTTGAGTAACGAAGCGTCCAGCACTTTGTGCACGGTCGCCCCCAACTGCTTGGATAGCCGCTGCGCGGTCTCGATTTCCGCGTGGTGCCGCTGGCCATAGTCGAACGTAATGCAGTGCACTTCGTCATAGAGCGGCAAGGCGTGGATCAGACAGGTTGTCGAGTCCTGTCCGCCGCTGAACACGATAACCGCTGTTTTCTTCATCATTCTGCTTCCTGCATGAGTTGGGTCATTTGAATAGTTGGGCAGCCCACGCAAGGGCTCTCAATAAAATACCCCGCGCGTCTCTCGAAGGCGGGGCTTTTCCGTGTTCGGGTGCGCGGCTCACGCCGAGCGTGCACTGCCGGCCATGCGCCGCAGAATATGCCCCTGGCCCTTGATGCAGTGCAGGATCAGCGCCGCCACATGGCCGACGATCAGCACCAGCAGGGTCCAGCCCAGGAGGCTGTGGAAATTGTTGCCCAGCTCGGTCATCCACTGGATCTTCGGCCCGTCGAAGCCGTTCATTACCGGCAGACCGAAGGCGGAAAAGGCGCGACCCGAGCCGTACTGACGCAACAGGCCGAGAAACGGAATGGCAAACATCCCGGCATACAGCAGCCCATGCCCCAGGGTTGCTGCAAGGTTGAGGCTCGGCGGCCGGCGATGACGGTTCAACAGGCTCCAGACCACACGCACCAGCAGCAGGGCCATCAACAGCAGGCCGACTTGCTTGTGGGTCGGCCAGAGGAACTTGTCCAGGGCCGAATCGGCCAGCAGGTAATGCGCACTGGTGGTGCTGTAGATCCAGGCAAAGGCCAGGGCCATGGCCCAGTGCAGTCCGCGACTGATGACGCCATAGCGCGCCTTCGAGTCGTACAGTTCAATACGGTTTTCCATTGCATCCACTCAGGTTCTATCCACGAACGGCGCATTTTACCCGGCCAGGCCAGGCCTTCGGGCCGAAAAACTTTAAATGATGTGACCATCAATCCAGCGCAATGAAAAAAGCCCCGCGCTTCTTGCGAAGGCGGGGCTTTTCCTGTGGCCTGGACAGCTTAGTGTGCGTAGGTCAGCAGGAGCTCGGTCGGGGCCTTGAAATCCACCGACATCATCACGCTCAGCGCGGTGATGGTGAAGATCGAGAACACGAAGAGTTTGCGCGCCCACACGGTGTCATCCACTGCCTTGTAGCCGGTCCAGGCCATGTACAACCAGTACATGCCCATGGCCGCCGCTACCGCCAGGTAGCTCATGCCGGCATAACCGCTGAAGGTCAGCATCAGGGTCGCCACCAGGAATGCCAGAATGTAGAGCAGGATGTGCTTCTTGGCCACGCGGATGCCACGCTTCACTGGCAGCACCGGAATCGATGCGGCCAGGTAATCGTTGAAGCGGAAGATCGCGATGGCGTAGGAATGCGGCATCTGCCACAGGCTGAACATCACCAGCAGGGTCAGCGCAGCCATGTCGAAGCTGTTGCTGACCGCGACATAGCCGATCACTGGCGGCATGGCCCCGGACAGACTGCCCACCAGCGTGCCGTGAACCGACTTGCGCTTGAGGTACAGGCTGTAGAAGCCGACGTAGATGACAAAGCCGATTACCGCGAACAACGCGGCCAACGGGTTGGCCACGTAGTACAGCAGGGCGACGCCGGCGACACCGAGGATAGAGGCGTAGACCAGTGCCACTTCCAGGGAAATCAGGCCCTGGACCAGCACGCGGTTCTTGGTGCGCTCCATCTTCAGGTCGATGTCACGGTCGATGCAGTTGTTGAACACGCAACCGGACGCTACCACCAGCGAGGTGCCGATCATGGCGGCCAGGAAAATGGCCAGATCGACATGCCCTTTCGAGGCCAGGAAGAACCCGCCTGCCACAGAAAGCACGTTACCGAAAATGATCCCCGGTTTGGTGATTTGGATAAAGTGCTTGAGCGACATCGGGTTTACCTCACTTCGCCATCATGACGGTGTGGATGCTGAACATGATCCACAACGACAGACCAACCAGCAGAACAATGACCAACGCGGCGAAGATGAACGCCACCACGTTGTTGCGCTGTGCTTCGGAACGGTCCAGGTGCAGGAAGTACACCAGGTGCACCAGCACCTGGATGACTGCGAACGCCAGGACGATCCACAGGGTCACGTCTTTGGGCAGCGATGGGTACATCACCAGGCCGAACGGGATCAGTGTCAGGATGACCGACAGGATGAAGCCGATGGCGTAGGACTTGACGCTGCCGTGACCGGCTTCGTCGTGGGAGTGTGTGTTGGCCATTTACATAGTCCCCATCAGGTAAACAACGGTGAATACGCAGATCCACACCACGTCCAGGAAGTGCCAGAACAGGCTCAGGCAGCTCAGACGGGTCTTGTTGGTCGCCGTCAGGCCGTTTTTCTGCACCTGGTACATCATGATCGCCATCCAGATCAGACCGCTGGTCACGTGCAGACCGTGGGTACCGACCAGGGTGAAGAACCCGGACAGGAAGCCGGAACGGCTAGGGCCATAGCCTTCGGAGATCAGCAGGTGGAACTCGTTGATCTCCATGCCGATGAAGCCCAGGCCAAACAGGAAGGTCATGGCCAACCAGCCCAGTACCTGCTTCTTGTTGCCCCGGAAGAACGCCAGCATGGCGAAGCCGTAGGTGATCGAACTGAACAGCAGCAGGGCGGTTTCACCCAGTACGTATGGCAGTTCGAAGATGTCGTGGCCCGACGGGCCACCCGCTACGTTGTTAACCAGTACCGCGTATACCGCGAAGATCGACGCAAACAGAATGCAGTCGGTCATCAGGTAGAGCCAGAAACCGAATACGGTCATCTCGCCCGAGTCGTGGTGATGGTCATCGTGCCCATGGTCATCGACATGGGCGTGTCCAGCATTGGTCACTAAGTTCGACATGGATTAAGCCTGTTCCAACGAGGTTTCAACACGGGTAGCCGGGATCTTGTTCTCCGATACCAGACGCTTGTGCTGTTCGGCTTCGATGCGCTCGATCGTTTCGACCGGCACCATGTAGCCTTGATCATCACGGGCAGCGTGGATCGCGAAATAGATCACGGTGCCGGCCAGGCTTGCGATGGCCAGCCACCAGATGTGCCAGATCATGGCGAAACCGAACACGGTCAGCAGAGCACCCATGACCAGACCGGTAGCGGTGTTGTTGGGCATGTGGATCGGCTGGTAGCGGCCAGGCTGCGCGTAGGCAGTGCCGTTTTCCTTGGCTTCGGTGAACGGATCGATGCCTTCGGCTTTCGGCAGTACCGCGAAGTTGTAGAACGGAGGTGGCGACGAGGTCGACCATTCCAGGGTGTGGGCGTTCCAAGGGTCGCCGGATACACACATGTTCTGCTTGCGGTCACGCACGCTGACGTACAGCTGGATCAGCTGGCAGGCGATACCCACGGCGATCATCACCGCACCTACCATGGCGACGTACAGGTACGGCACCCACTCAGGGTTGGTGGTGGCGTTCAGACGACGGGTCATGCCCATGAAGCCCAGTGCATAGAGCGGCATGAACGCGACGAAGAAGCCGGAGATCCAGAACCAGAACGCAGCCTTGCCCCAACCTTCATGCAGCTTGAAGCCGAAGGCTTTCGGGAAGTAGAAGCTGAAGCCGGCGATGTAGCCGAATACCGCGCCGCCGATGATCACGTTGTGGAAGTGAGCGATCACGAACAGGCTGTTGTGCAGAACGAAGTCGGCACCCGGAATGGCCAGCAGTACGCCAGTCATGCCGCCGATGGCGAAGGTCACCATGAAGCCCAGGGTCCACAGAACCTGGCTGGTGATGCGCAGACGGCCGTGGTAGATGGTGAACAGCCAGTTGAACAGCTTCACCCCCGTCGGAATCGAGATCAGCATCGTCGCCAGGCCGAAGAAGGCGTTGACGCTGGCCCCCGAACCCATGGTGAAGAAGTGGTGCAGCCAGACCATGAAGCCCAGTACCGAGATCGCGCCGGAAGCGTAGATCATCGAATGGTGGCCGAACAGGCGCTTGCCGGAGAAGGTCGAGATCACTTCGGAGAAGATACCGAACGCCGGCAGGATCAGGATGTACACCTCGGGGTGACCCCAGGCCCAGAACAGGTTCACGTACATCATTGGATTGCCACCAAGTTCATTGGTGAAAATGTGGAAATCCATGTAACGGTCAAGCGTCAGCAGTGCCAGGGTAGCGGTGAGGATCGGGAACGAAGCCACGATCAGCACGTTGGCCCAGGTGCAGGTCCAAGTGAAGATCGGCATGTCCATCATCTTCATGCCCGGGGTACGCATTTTCAGCACGGTGGCCAGGAAGTTGACCCCCGTCAGCGTTGTCCCCAGCCCTGATAGCTGTAGCGCCCAGATGTAGTAGTCCACACCCACGCCCGGACTGTATTGCAAGCCCGACAGCGGCGGATAGGCAACCCAGCCGGTCTTGGCGAATTCGCCAACGCCCAGGGACAGGTTGATCAGCACCACGCCCGAAACCAGCAGCCAGAAGCTCAGGGAGTTGAGGAACGGATAGGCCACGTCACGCGCGCCGATCTGCAGCGGCACGACAAGGTTCATCAGGCCGGTGAAGAATGGCATCGCCATGAAGATGATCATGATCACACCGTGAGCGGTGAAGATCTGGTCATAGTGTTCAGGTGGCAGGTAGCCAGGCGAACCCTCGGTGGCCATGGCCAGCTGGGTACGCATCATGATGGCGTCGGCAAAACCACGCAGCAGCATGACCATGGCGACGATGATGTACATCACACCGATTTTCTTGTGGTCGACGGACGTCAGCCACTCGGTCCACAGGTAGGTCCACTTCTTGAAGTAGGTGATTGCCGCGAACAGCGCCACGCCACCGAGCAGAATCATGGCAACGGTGACCATGACAATCGGCTCGTGGAACGGAATCGCTTCCAGACTTAATTTACCAAACATCGTTTACTCCTCTGCCCCGGCAGCTGAATGCGAACTCACGTCCATCCCTTCCGTTGCGGCCACTTCCTTTTCTTTCTTCTCGTGCTTGAGCGGCTTGCCCGGTTTCATGCCTTCATACTTGTCGATGACGGTCTGGAACAGGTTTGGCGCGTAGGCGGAGTAGAGCTCTACAGGATTGTTCTGGCTTGGCTTGGAAAGGGCTTCGTATTCAGCGGTGTCCAGCTGTTTAGGTGCCTTCTTGACTTCGTTTACCCAGGCGTCGAAATCTTCCTGACTGGTAGCGATCGCTTTGAACTTCATGCCGGTGAAACCCGCGCCGCTGTAGTTGGCGGAGATACCTTCAAGTTCGGTGTTCTGGTTGGCAATCAGGTGCAGCTTGGTGGTCATGCCCGCCATCGCGTAGATCTGGCCGCCCAGGCCCGGGATGAAGAACGAGTTCATCACGGTGTCGGAGGTCACGCGGAAGTTCACCGGGGTATGGGCCGGGAAAACGATCTTGTTGACGGTGGCGATCCCTTGGTCGGGATAGATGAACAGCCACTTCCAGTCCATGGCGACCACTTCGATGGTCACTGGCTTGACGTCGGAATCCAGCGGACGGTAAGGGTCCAGGGCGTGGGTCGACTTGTAGGTGACATAACCCAGGGCAATGATGATGAGCACCGGAACCAGCCACACCGCGATCTCGATCTTGGTGGAGTGGGACCACTTCGGCGCGTAGGTCGCGTCCTTGTTGGAGGCGCGGTATTTCCAGGCGAAGGCGAAGGTCATGATGATGACCGGCACAACCACCAGCAGCATCAGGATGGTTGCCGTGATGATCAGGTTTCGTTCATCCAGACCGACCTGACCCTTGGGATCGAGCAAGGTCCACTTGCAGCCTCCCAGCATTAACATGCCGAGCAGCGGCAATAAGCCTAGTAATCTGGGGTACCTGTTTTTACTCATCTCACGACCTCTAAAGCAGCTTGCGCAATGCAGTTGGGTTTTGATCGCCAACACTTCACCCTGCCAAGGGTTGGCATTTTTCTTCAATTGAATAAGGGCCTGCCCGTTGCGTTAAGCGCTCAACGACACATCCCGGGCTAGCAGTGGTTCTTATTCGATCTCGTGGTCAAAGGCCTTGTTACAGACCAATTCCATTTGGTGCGGAAGTTTGGAAGGCGCCGACACCCGCAGTCGCATGGAGCGCTCTATCCGCCCCTCGACCGTCCTCGTGTGCTCAGGGTTGAGCAGCGTCGGAAATTCAGTGCGGGCGATTGTAGATATGTCGCGTTTTATAAACCATGTCTTATCCCGAAATAATTTTTATCCCATGGCGCAACAATCCCTCATGATTGTTGCGAAGGATCGCAATCATAGCGATTTTCATTTGCAACAAAAAGCCCCAAAAAGGACCTGAAACACCCCCCTTCCAGGACTCTCGATCCCCCCTGAGGGCCGCCTTCCATCAGGCTTCACCCCTTGTAAAACGGGCGCTGTGAAGATTTGTATCGATAGCAGGCTATGGTTCTCGGCCGACAGGCTCGCGTACACAAACTGACAGGCTCTCATTGAACCAGCGCGCCAGAATGCAGTCTGTTGCAGCGACTCAACCGCCCCTCTGCGACCGCGGCACTGTGACAACATGTCGCACTTTTGCCGCACCTGCGCTTGCCGCAAATCACGGACTTTTCAGGTGCCGAATGAACGGCACAAAAAAGCCCCGGCCCCCATCGGAAGGCCGGGGCTTTTACGAGTGAATCAGTAGGTTTTCTTGCGATTGCGTACCACACCCAGAGGCACCAGGATCACCGTCAGCACGAACGCCACCAGCGCCCACTGGGCCAGGGACAGACCGAGGATCGGCGGGTACGGCGTGGAGCAGAAACCGTCCACCTGAAAGCCCAGGGGGAAGATCTTGGCCAACGGCAGGCTGTCGACAATCGGCTGCAGTACATCGATGCCACAGCTCACCGAGGGGTAGAACTGGGTGTACACATGGTGCCCCGCCACGCCCGCGCCGGCGAGGGCGCAGATGACCACCAGGGTTTCCATGACCGTGACCCCACGTCGCGAACTCATGGCCGCGCCGATGAAGGCAAACAGTGCAATCAGCAGCAAGGCATAACGCTGCAGGATGCACAGCGGGCACGGCGCCTCGCCCAGCACCACCTGCATGTACAGGGCTCCGCCGATCAGTGCCAGGCAGATAATCCCCAGCAGCACCAGGAAACGCCGCTCGCGTCCCAAACCCAGTCTGTCGTCACTCATCCCTATTCCTTTTTCTGTTGTGTTCAGCCTGCCCCCGAGACCCGAGGCGGCAGACCGAGATTGTCTTCGATGAACCCGTCGATCGCGTGCAGGCCAATACTCGCAGAGGCACACCCGGCTGCCGGGAAGTCTACACGTTGAACATGACCTTTGAATGCAGGGACGTACAGCGCCACTGCAACGCGGCTTCGGGCGCTTTGCCAGTTGCGGACAATAGCGACAAGCAGGTTAAGAGTGGATTAACCGCCATACCAAATACGCCGAGAATAAAGGCGGTTTCGGGAAAATCAGCGAATGCCGGAGCGACATGAAACGAAGGGGAGAGAGAAAAGGCCGGCGCCCGTGGGGAGCCGGCCGGGGTGGTTATTCCAGGGCCGCTGCCGGACCGAAGAACTCATAGCGGCTCTGCTGCTCGGGAATGCCCAGGGCCTGCAGGTGGCGCTTGATCGCGGCCATGAAACCCTTGGGCCCGAGGAAGTAGGCGTCCAGGTCGCGTTGCTCCGGCAGCCACTCGGCCAGTTGCTCGCGGGTCAGCATGCCCAGCTTGTCCGCCGCCGGGCTGACACCGTCATCCTCGGCGTAGCAATAGAAGCGCTTGAGCTGTGGATACCGCTGGGCCAGTTCATCGACCCAGTTGCGAAAGGCATGCACCTGGCCGTTGCGGGCGCAGTGGATGAAATGCACCGGACGCTCGGTGGCCAGCGCCGCCTCCAGCATCGGCAGGGTTGGAGTGATGCCCACCCCGCCGCTGATCAGCACCAGCGGTTTGTCGCTGGCCGCCAGGGTGAACTCCCCCGCAGGAGGGAACAGCATGACGCTGGTGCCCACCGGGCATTGGTCATGCAGGTAGTTGGAGGCCACGCCGCCGGTTTCGCGCTTGACGCTGATGCGGTACTGGCCCTGGTTGGAAAGTGCCGAAAGGGAGTAGTTACGACGGATTTCCTCGCCCCCTATAAAGAGCTGCAAACCGATGTACTGCCCCGGTTCAGCGGCGAGGATCGGCCCCTGGTCCAGCGGTTCGAAATAAAAGGAGGTGATTTCCGCGCTTTCTTCCACCTTCTGCACCAGCCGGAACTCACGGGCACCGCGCCAGCCGCCGGGCGCCTGGGCTTTCTCGTCGTAGATCGCCGCCTCGGCGCCGATCAGGATATCCGCCAGCTGGTTATAGGCGGCGGCCCAGGCATCGATCACTTCCTGGGTGGCGATCTCGCTGCCCAGCACTTCGGAAATGGCCCGCAGCAGGCAACCGCCAACGATGGGGTAATGTTCCGGAAGGATCTGCAAGGCGACGTGCTTGTTGATGATCTTGGCCACCAGGTCCCCCAACTGGTCCAGTTGGTCGATGTGCCGGGCATACATCAGAACACCATTGGCCAAGGCCCGGGGCTGATCGCCGCTGGCCTGATGCGCCTGGTTGAACAGTGGCCGCACTTGCGGGTACTCGGAGAGCATCATCCGGTAGAAGTGGGTAATCAGGGCTTCGCCGCCGCTTTCGAGCAGGGGCACAGTGGCTTTGATAATGGCACGATCTTGAACGCTTAGCATAAGGACAACTCCTGGACTTTATGACTGCTTGCAGGTTTCCTATGCCTAATCAGTTTTCGTGCCAAAAATAAATACGTTAAATATCAACAAGTTAAAATAAATATAGTCATAAAGACACTCTGTCTTTTATAGTCATTAAGACACCACGGAGTCATTATGACTGCAAAATCCCTGCTCACCGCCCTGCTTCCCCTGGTCACCGACCTGTCCCGCGAACTGCCCGAAGGCGAGCGCTATCGCCGCCTGCTGGAAGCTCTGCGCGCCCTGCTGCCCTGCGATGCCACCGCACTGCTACGCCTGGATGGCGAGTGGCTGGTGCCCCTGGCGGTCAACGGCTTGAGCACCGACACCCTGGGCCGCCGTTTCAAGGTCAGCGAGCATCCGCGCTTCGCCGCCCTGCTCAGCAGCCCGGGCCCGACCCGCTTTGCCAGCGACAGCGACTTGCCCGACCCCTACGACGGCCTGGTGGAAGGGCTCGATGATCACCTGGAAGTGCATGACTGCATGGGCTGCCCGCTGTTCGTCGACGAGCGCCCCTGGGGCCTGCTGACCCTCGATGCCCTGGACCCGCAGCGCTTCGAACCCATTGAGCTGGATGCCCTGCAAGCCTTCGCCAGCCTCGCCGCCGCAACGGTCAGCGCCGCCCAGCGCATCGAACGCCTGGCCCAGCGCGCCGAAAACGAGCACCAGCGGGCCGAGGTCTATCGCCAGGCCAGTGGGCAGAACCGCGAGATGATCGGCCAGAGCAAGGCCCACAAACGCTTGCTGGAGGAAATCAAGCTGGTGGGCGGCAGCGACCTGACGGTGCTGATCACCGGAGAAACCGGCGTCGGCAAGGAACTGGTCGCCCAGGCTATCCACGCGGCTTCGCCCCGGGCCGAGCAGCCGATCATCAGCCTCAACTGCGCGGCCCTGCCCGACACCCTGGTGGAGAGCGAGCTGTTCGGCCACGTGCGCGGCGCCTTCACCGGGGCCACCCAGGATCGCCGGGGAAAATTCGAACTGGCCAATGGCGGCACGCTGTTTCTCGATGAAGTGGGCGAGTTGTCGCTGACCGTGCAGGCCAAACTGCTGCGGGTGCTGCAAAGCGGCCAACTGCAACGCCTGGGGTCGGACCAGGAGCATCGGGTCGACGTGCGCCTGATTGCCGCCACCAACCGCGATCTGGCGGAAGAAGTGCGCAACGGCCGCTATCGTGCCGACTTCTACCACCGTCTCAGCGTCTACCCCCTGCGGGTGCCGGCACTGCGCGAGCGCGGCCGCGATGTGCTGCTGCTCAGTGGCTACTTCCTGGAACAGAACCGCTCGCGCATGGGCCTGGGCAGCCTGCGCCTGAGCGTTGAGGCGCAACAGGCGCTGCTGGCCTACCACTGGCCGGGCAACGTTCGCGAGCTGGAGCACTTGATCGGGCGCAGCGCTCTGAAAGCGCTGGGCAACCACCCCGAGCGACCGAAGATCCTCAGCCTGGACGCCGGCGATCTGGACCTGCCCCGGGCCAGCGAAAGAACCAGCGCCCCCGTCGAGCCTGCTGTTGCAACCCAGGCCATGCCTGCCGTAGCCGGCGACCTGCGCCAGGCCACCGACCACTACCAGCGCCAACTGATCAGCAGTTGCCTGGAGCGGCACCAGCACAACTGGGCCAGCGCCGCCCGTGAGCTAGGCTTGGACAGGGCCAACCTGAGCCGCCTGGCCAAGCGCCTGGGCCTGCGGTAAACGCCAGCGCCGACAAAGCGCCCCGCCCCTCTGCAGGAGCCGGCTTGCCGGCCAGGGTCGCGCCGCCGACGGAAAGCGGGAACACCGCTAAAGCCAGCCCTGAACACGTCGATAACCCGTTATCAATGGTTGTCCGTGGCCCGTGCCACGAGCCAATTTTCTCCAGAGAAGGTTTTTATGTCCTCCAACAAAGCCCGCGCAGATTCGCTATCGCTTCTGCTGTTTACCTTGCGCAGCGGCAAGCTGATGGCAATCAACCTGCTTAAAGTCAGTGAAATCATTCCCTGCCCGCCGCTGACCAAGCTGCCCGAATCCCACCCCCACGTGAAAGGCATCGCCACCCTGCGGGGCAACTCGCTGTCGGTGATCGACCTCAGCCGGGCCATCGGCGAGCGGCCCCTGGCCGACCCCGACAGCGGCTGCCTGATCGTCACTGACGTCAGCCGCTCCAAACAGGGCCTGCACGTGCAGGCCGTGAGCAAGATCGTGCATTGCCTGACCACCGATATCCGTCCACCGCCCTTCGGTTCCGGCGGCTTGCGGTCCTACATCACTGGGGTGACCCAAGTGGACGGCACCCTGGTGCAGGTACTGGATATCGAGAAAGTGATCCATGGCATCGCCCCGGCCCAGATCGAGATGGCGCCCACCGAGCTGAGCATGGAAGACGCCGAAGCCCTGGGCAACGCGCGGATCCTGGTGGTGGACGACAGCCAGGTGGCACTGCAGCAATCGGTACACACCTTGCGCAACCTCGGCCTGCAATGCCACACCGCCCGCAGCGCCAAGGAAGCCATCGACTGCCTGCTGGAACTGCAAGGCACGGCCAACGAGATCAACCTGATTGTCTCGGACATCGAGATGTCGGAGATGGACGGCTACGCCCTGACCCGCACCCTGCGGGAAACCCCGGACTTCGCCCATCTCTACGTGCTGCTGCACACCTCCCTGGACAGCGCCATGAACAGCGAGAAAGCCCGTGTGGCCGGTGCCAACGCCGTGCTCACCAAGTTTTCCTCGCCAGAACTGACCCGCTGCCTGATCGACGCAGCCAAGACCATTGCCACCCAGGGCGCCTGAAGCATGAGCCAGATCCACTGTTTGTTGATGCGCCGCGATCTCACTGCCCCTTTGGCAGCGCCGCAGTGGCCTGCCGGCATCACTGTGCACAACTACAGCCCCGAGCATGCGCAGGCTGTGCATCAGTTGATGCATCTGGGCTACCAGGACGGTGGCGGCGACGTCCCGGTGCTGGACAGCTGGCGCCAGGCCTTCGAGAGCGATGCCGAATACGACCCCGAACTGTGCCTGGTGGCCCGGGATGCCGAAGGTGTGATCGGCGTCGCCCAGTGCTGGACCAGCGCCTACATCAAGGACCTGGTGGTACACCCCCGAGCGCGCGGCCAGGGCCTGGGGCGCGCCTTGCTGCAGCAAGCCTTCATCCTGTTCGCCGAACGCCGGGAAGGCTGCGTCGATCTGCGGGTACTGGAAGGCAACCTGGGGGCCCGGCGCCTCTACGAAAGCGTAGGCATGTACATCGTGCGTCACGAAACCCTCGACTGATCCGCCGGTCACTATCCTGTAGCCGCCGCCTAAGGCTGCGAACGGCCGGATCAGCCCCGGCGATCCCAAAGCCCCTGCGCCCCAAGGAGCCGCCCCATGAACGCCAAGACTCTGTGCCTGCTCTGCCTGGCCACCCTCACCGGCCAGGCCAGCGCCTCCAGCGACGATGCCTGGGCCGCCCTGGAGCAGGCCATCCGAATCAGCTGTACCCAGGCCAGCGGCCTGCAAAACCCCAAACCCGTGGGAACCATCGCGCAATTTCCCGACCAGGTCGGCGTCAGCGCCCTGTTGCTGCAAGGCCGCTACCCGCAGAAACACATGCGCGGCCAATCGGGCATCGAACTGTGCCTGTACAACAGGCAGACCGGCCAGGCTGCGGTCAGCGAGTGGGACTCGATCCGGCCGGCCCTCAAGGCCCGGTGAATGGCGCATAACTTGCTTCGGCATAGCCCCGGGTAGCGTCCATGACGGTTTTCCCACCTGACTCCTGCTGATCCACAAGGCGCTTCGTGCAATGAACACTCAGTTTTCCTGCGTCGGCTGCGGCAAATGCTGCAACGATCACCACGTGCCCCTGACCCTGCTGGAAGCCCGCGACTGGGCGGCCGACGGCGGCCAGGTGATCATTCTGGTGGAAGCCTTCCTCGGCAATGGCCTGGGGCTGCCGATGCAGCAGCGCGAGCACGCCGAACGCCGTTCCTGCCGGGTCCGCAGTGGCGCCACCGAAGCCTATGTGGCGATCACCTTCGCCGCCTACAACGTCGGCCCCTGCCGGAATCTTGACGAAGACCAGCTGTGCCGCATCTACCAGCGCCGGCCACTGGTGTGCCGCATCTACCCCATGGAAATCAATCCGCACATTCCCCTCAACCCGCAGGCCAAGGAATGCCCGCCGGAATCCTGGGAACAGGGCCCGCAACTGATTCTGGGGAATGAACTGGTGGATCAGGAGCTGGCCGAGCTGATCCGCCGCTCGCGCCAGGCCGACCGTGACGACATCCACACCAAGGAAGCCATTTGCGCCTTGCTGGGCATTCGCACCACAGCGCTCAAGGGCGACGGTTTCACCGCTTACCTGCCGGACATGGGCGCCCTGGCTAACGCCATCGACCAGGTCCAGGCTGCACCACCCGGAGCACCGGGCCAGCCCTGGCGCTTTCACCTGTCCGGAGACGATATCGCCGATCAGGTCCAGGCCGCCGGTGCCCAGGTGGTCAGTGAAACGCCTCTGGACTACGCCTTCATTTCCCTGCGCGCCGCCTGAGCCGCGGACAACGGCGGGGCGGCGAACAGCCCTAGCCGCGCTTGTGCCAGAACTCCAGGGCCAGTTGCCGCAAGTCCCCCGCCAGCCCGGCCACGTCGCCTGAGTTGACGTGGCTGAGCTGGCCGGCACTGACGGTCGCCTCACAGGCATTGCGAATGCCGATGATGTTGCGGTTGATGTCCTCGCTGACTGCGCTCTGCTCTTCCACCGCTGCGGCAATCTGCAAGCTCATCTCGGTAATCTGGTTGACCCGCTGGCTGATGCCGTCCAGGGCCACCGCCGCGCGCTTGGCCTGGTCGACACTGCTCTCCAGGTGCTGGCTGCTGTGCTGCATGGCCTCCACCGCATTGCGCGCGCCCATTTGCAGGGTGCTGATCATGCGCTGGATCTCGTTGGTGGAATCCTGGGTGCGCTGGGCCAGCCCGCGCACTTCATCGGCGACCACGGCAAAACCCCGGCCCTGCTCCCCGGCCCGCGCCGCCTCGATTGCCGCATTCAGGGCCAGCAGGTTGGTCTGCTCGGCGATGCTGCGGATCACCTCCAGCACCCCGGAAATGTCGGTGCTATGGCTTTCCAGTTGATGGATGACCTCGGTGGCCCGCTCCAGCTCGCTGGCCAGGCGCAGCACCGCACTGCGGCTTTCGCCCACCAGCAGGTGGCCCTCACGGGTTTCGCTTTCCGCCTGGTCCGCCGCCACCGAGGCCTGCTGGGCATGGGTGGCGACCTCGGCGACGCTGGCCGCCATCTGGTGAATGGCCGCCGCCACCTGATCGGTTTCCGCCTGCTGTTCCAGGGTGCTGTTGTGGCTGCTGTGCAGATGCTCCACCAGTTCCGCGGCATGCCCCTCCAGGCGCTGGGACGCATCGCCGATGCGCCCCACTACCGCGCCCACCTGGGCTTCGAGCATCTGCAGGGCGAACTCGATGCGCCCGAACTCGTCGGTACGGCCGGTATAGATGCCCTGGCTCAAGGGGTTGTCACCGATCTGCCGGGCGCGCTCGGCCAATCGACCCAGTGGACGCGCTTGCACGCCGACCGCCGTCAGGCTCAGGCACCACCCCATGGCCATCACGGCCCCCTGGACCATCCAGGATTCGGGCAGCAGCCACACTGAAACGCCGTAGCTGCCGATGAAGCCGGCGCTGATGGAGGCCCAGAGACGCAACCGCAGGCTGATCACCGGCAACAGGCTCCACCACGAGGGGCCGGCACCGTTGAGCTGGGCATAGGCCCGCTCCGCCGCCTCGATCTGACGGACGCTGGGTTTGGTGCGCACCGACTGGTATTCCACCGCCTGGCCATCGCGGGTCACGGGCGTGACATAGGCACTGACCCAATAGTGATCGCCGTTCTTGCAACGGTTCTTCACCATGCCCATCCACGAACGGCCGCGCTTGAGGGTGCGCCACATGTGGGCGAAGGCCGCGGAGGGCATGTCCGGGTGGCGCAACAGGTTATGCGGCGCGCCCAGCAACTCCTCACGGCTGTAGCCACTGATCTTGATGAAATCAGGGTTGGCGTAGGTGATCGCGCTAGTCAGATCAGTGGTCGAAAGGATATTCGCATCAGGGGCAAAGTCCACGTTTCGCCCAGTAACCGGAAGGTTGATCTTCATGGATAGCGCGCTCGTATGTGTTGGGTGGAGTCGGCAGGGCTGCTGACTCTAAGCGCACTGATGCCACAAATACTGATCCAGCTCAGGTTTAAAGCAATTAGCCATCATTGCGATTAAAAAAGCGCAAATCGGGATTTTTTCTGCGAATGTCGGCGATATCAGCGTTTGCCCATGGAGCGACGAGTGCCGGGAGGCGCTGCGCCGGGGGTCTTGGTGTGTCCGTTGCTGGCACCATTTTTGTACCAGGGCTGCTGGGCATTCTTGGCAGGAGCAAACTCGGAAGGCTTGAAGGGAAACTTGAACGCCGGGATCGCCGCTGTGCTCGGGGTGTCGGTAGCGGTTGCGTCAGCGGCCGGGTCGACGTTCAGGGCGTCATCCGCAGCGGGTTGTGCAGGGGAAGTCATGGAAACTCCAGGAGAGAAAGGAAATCCGCGCCGGGGTGCAGGCCGCAGTGGGCGCCAGTATACCTGTGCGCCAGCCATCTTTGATCGGGGCCCACCGGGAGTTTTCTGACAGCGCTGACAGCTGGCCGTCACGGTGCTGACCGGGTTGTCGGGCTATAACTGTGCCCAGATCATGGCCATCCTTCCGACATCATTGCCCGGCGCTCTCTCCCCATGCCCATTGCCAAGAAAACAGTCGTGACCGCAGCGGTACTCGTGATGCTCATCGCCGGCCTCGCGTGGTTCCTGAACAAGCCCGCCACCGCCAGGCTGGCCGCGCCCACGGCCATTCCGGTACGGGTGGTCAGCGTGCACCAGCAGGATGTGCCGCGTTACGCCAGCGGCATCGGCACGGTACTGTCGCTGCACAGCGTGGTGATTCGCCCACAGGTGGATGGCATCCTGACCCGGCTGCTGGTCAAGGAGGGGCAACTGGTCAAGACCGGCGACCTGCTGGCGACCATCGATGATCGTTCGATACGCGCCAACCTCGATCAGGCCCGGGCCCAGCTGGCGCAGAACCAGGCCCAGTTGCAGGTGGCCCAGATCAACCTCAAGCGCTACAAGCTGCTGTCGGTGGATGACGGCATCTCGAAGCAGACCTATGACCAGCAAGTGGCCCTGGTCAATCAGCTCAACGCCACGGCCCAGGGTAACCAGGCTGCCATTGATGCCGCTCAGGTACAGCTTTCCTACACTCAGATCCGCTCTCCCGTCAGCGGCCGGGTGGGGATTCGTACCGTTGATGAAGGCAACTTCCTACGCATGAGCGATACCCAGGGCCTGTTCTCGGTAACCCAGATCGACCCGATTGCCGTGGAGTTTTCCCTGCCCCAGCAAATGCTGCCAACCCTGCAGCAACTGATCCGCGCCCAGGACCCGGCGGCGGTCAAGGCCTTCCTCGGCGCTGACAGCAACAGCGCCGGGGCCCTGCTGGGCAACGGCCACCTGACCCTGATCGACAACCAGATCAACGCCGGGACCGGCACCATCCGCGCCAAGGCGGAGTTCAGCAACGCCCAGCAGCAGCTGTGGCCCGGGCAACTGGTGACGGTGAAAATCCAGACCGCCCTGGACCAGAACGCCCTCACCGTACCGCCGACCGTGGTCCAGCGCGGCCTGGACCAGCACTTCGTGTACCGGGTCAAGGGCCAGCAGGTGGAAGTCGTGCCGGTGCAGGTGGTGTATCAGGACAGCGGGTTGAACATCATCTCCGGGGTCCAGGCTGGCGATGTGCTGGTCAGTGACGGCCAGTCGCGGCTCAAGCCCGGCTCCCAGGTCCAGGTACTGAGCGATCCACCCCAGGTGGTACAGGCGACGGAGCCCCAGCCATGAAGGGCCATGGCTCGGTGTCCGCCTGGTGCGTCGACCATCCGGTTGCCACCGTCCTGCTGACCTTCGCCCTGGTACTGTTGGGCGCCATTGCCTTCCCGCGCCTGCCGGTGGCGCCGCTGCCAGAGGCCGAGTTCCCGACCATCCAGGTGTCCGCCGCCCTGCCCGGTGCCAGCCCGGACACCATGGCCTCTTCCGTGGCCACGCCCCTGGAGGTGCAATTCAGCGCCATTCCCGGCATGACCCAGATGACCTCCAGCAGCGCCCTGGGCTCGTCCTTGCTGACCCTGCAATTCACCTTGAACAAGAGCATCGACACCGCCGCCCAGGAAGTGCAGGCGGCGATCAACACCGCCGCTGGCAAGTTGCCCAAGGACATGCCCACCCTGCCCACCTGGAAGAAGGTCAACCCGGCGGACAGCCCGGTGCTGATCCTCAGCATCAGTTCGACGCAGATGCCCGGCACCGAGCTCAGTGACTACGCGGAAACCCTGCTGGCCCGACAGATCAGCCAGATCGACGGGGTCGGCCAGATCAACATCACCGGCCAGCAGCGCCCGGCGATCCGGGTCCAGGCTTCGGCGGACAAACTGGCGGCCATCGGCCTGACCCTGGCCGACATCCGCCTGGCGATCCAGCAGACCAGCCTCAACCTGGCCAAGGGTGCACTGTATGGCGAGTCGAGCATCTCCACCCTGTCCACCAACGACCAGTTGTTCCATCCCGAGGAATACGGCCAGTTGATCGTTTCCTACAAGGACGGTGCCCCCGTGCACCTGCAGGATGTGGCGCGGGTAGTCAACGGTTCGGAAGATGCCTACGTCCAGGCCTGGTCCGGCGACCAACCGGGGGTCAACCTGGTGATCTCGCGCCAGCCCGGGGCCAATATCGTCGAGACCGTGGACCGCATCCAGGCTGCCCTGCCAGGCCTGGAGGCCATGCTCCCGGCCTCGGTGCAGGTCAAGGTGCTGGTGGACCGGACCCAGACCATCCGCGCCTCATTGCACGAAGTGGAGATCACCCTGCTGATCGCCGTGCTGCTGGTGGTGGCGGTGATGGCGCTGTTCCTGCGCCAGTGGTCCGCGACCCTGATCGTCTCCGCGGTGCTGGGCGTGTCCCTGACCGCCAGTTTCGCCTTGATGTACGTGCTGGGCTTCAGCCTGAACAACCTGACCCTGGTGGCCATTGTCGTGGCCGTGGGCTTTGTGGTGGATGACGCCATCGTCGTGGTGGAGAACATCCACCGCCACCTGGAAGCCGGCGACGGCATGCGCGCGGCGGCAATCAAGGGCGCCGGCGAGATCGGCTTCACCGTGGTCTCCATCAGCTTCTCCCTGGTGGCGGCGTTCATTCCCCTGCTGTTCATGGGCGGCGTGGTGGGCCGGCTGTTCAAGGAGTTCGCCCTGACCGCCACTTCCACCATCATGATTTCGGTGGTGGTCTCGCTGACCCTGGCCCCCACCCTGGCGGCCCTGTTCATGCGCGCGCCGGTGCACCCGGCCCATGCCAAGCCGGGCTTCGGCGAGCGCCTGCTGGCGGTCTACGAGCGCGGCCTGCGCAAGGCCCTGGCCCACCAGAAACTGATGCTGGGGATCTTCGGCCTGACCCTGAGCATGGCCATTGCCGGCTATATCCTGATCCCCAAGGGCTTCTTCCCCGTGCAGGACACCGGCTTCGTGCTCGGTACTACCGAAGCTGCGGCGGACATTTCCTACCCGGACATGGTGAAAAAGCACCAGGCGCTGGCCGAGATCGTCACCGCCGACCCGGCAGTGCAGGCCTTCTCCCACTCCGTGGGGGTCTCGGGCAGCAACCAGACCATCGCCAACGGCCGCTTCTGGATTTCCCTCAAGAACCGTGGCGACCGGGACGTGTCTGCCAGTGCCTTCATCGACCGCATCCGCCCGCAACTGATGAAGGTGCCCGGCATTGTCCTGTACCTGCGGGCCGGCCAGGACATCAACCTCAGCTCTGGTCCCAGCCGCGCCCAGTACCAGTACGTACTGAAAAGCAACGACGGCCCGACCCTGAGCACCTGGACCCAGCGCCTGACGGAAAAGCTGCGCAGCAACCCGGCCTTCCGTGACATCTCCAACGACCTGCAACTGGGCGGCAGCATCACCCACATCCAGATCGATCGCACGGCTGCCGCGCGTTTCGGCCTTACCGCCAGCGATGTCGACGAGGCACTGTACGACGCCTTCGGCCAGCGCCAGATCAACGAGTTCCAGACCGAGATCAACCAGTACAACGTGATCCTTGAACTCGACACCCAGCAACGGGGCAAGGCCGAGAGCCTCAACTACTTCTACCTGCGCTCGCCGCTGACCGGAGAAATGGTCCCGCTCTCTGCCCTGGCGCGCTTCGATGCGCCCACCATCGGCCCGCTGTCGATTGCCCACGACGGCATGTTCCCGGCGGCCAACCTGTCCTTCAACCTGGCCCCCGGCGTGGCCCTGGGCGATGCGGTCATCCTGCTCAACCAGGCCAAGAGCGAGATCGGCATGCCAACGGCCATCAGCGGCAATTTCCAGGGCGCGGCCCAGGCCTTCCAGAGCTCGCTGGCCAGCCAGCCGTACCTGATCCTGGCGGCGCTGGTGGCGGTGTACATCATTCTCGGGGTGCTGTACGAAAGCTTCGTGCATCCCTTGACCATCATTTCCACCCTGCCCTCGGCCGGGCTGGGCGCCTTGCTGATGCTCTGGCTGTGCGGCCAGGACTTTTCCATCATGGCGCTGATCGGCCTGGTGCTGCTGATCGGCATCGTCAAGAAGAACGGCATCCTGATGATCGACTTTGCCCTGGAAGCCCAGCGCCACGGCGGCCTGCCTCCCGAGGAGGCGATCTACCAGGCCTGCATCACCCGCTTCCGGCCGATCATCATGACCACCCTGGCCGCCCTGCTCGGTGCCCTGCCGCTGATGCTCGGCTACGGCGCCGGCGCCGAACTGCGCCAGCCCCTGGGGATTGCCGTGGTGGGCGGCCTGCTGGTCAGCCAGGCCCTGACGCTGTTCACCACGCCGGTCATATACTTGTGGCTTGAGCGGCTGTTCCACCGGCCCCAGCCGGCCCTGTTGCCGGCCACCACTACCTGAGGCGGGTCATGCGCGTTCTGATTATCGAAGACGAAGAAAAAACGGCCGATTACCTGCACCGCGGGTTGACCGAGCAAGGCTACACCGTCGACCTGGCCCGGGACGGCGTCGAAGGCCTGCACATGGCTCTGGAGGGCGACTATGCCGTGATAGTGCTGGATGTGATGCTGCCCGGCCTGGATGGCTTTGGCGTATTGCGAGCACTGCGTGCGCGCAAGCAGACCCCGGTGATCATGCTCACCGCCCGCGAACGCGTGGAAGACCGCATCAAGGGCCTGCGCGATGGCGCCGACGACTACCTGGGCAAGCCCTTCTCCTTCCTTGAACTGGTGGCCCGCCTGCAAGCGCTGACCCGTCGCAGCGGTGGGCATGAGCCGGTGCAGATCAGCATCGCCGACCTGTGGATCGACCTGATCAGCCGCAAGGCAAGCCGTGCCGGCAGCCGCCTGGACCTGACCGCCAAGGAGTTTTCCCTGCTCAGCGTGCTGGCCCGGCGCCAGGGCGAGATCCTGTCCAAGACCGCCATCGCTGAAATGGTCTGGGACATCAATTTCGACAGCGACGCGAATGTCGTCGAAGTGGCGATCAAGCGCCTGCGGGCCAAGCTCGACGGCCCCTTCGAACAGAAACTGCTGCACACCATCCGTGGCATGGGCTATGTGCTGGAGAGCCGCGGTGCCGAGTAACTCCATCGCCCTGCGCCTGAGCGGGCTGTTCACTCTGGTGGCGCTGCTGATCTTCCTGCTGATTGGCGGGGCCCTCTACCAGCAGGTGGACAAGGGCCTGGGGCTGCTCCCGGAAGCCGAACTGGATGCGCGCTACAGCGTGCTGGAGTCGGCCCTGACCCGCTACGGCAACCCCGAGCACTGGGCCAAGATCAACGCCAAGCTCAAGCTGCTGAGCGAGGAAGACAAGCGCATCCGCTTCTGGGCCATCAGCGGCGACCCCGGCTATGAATACGGCAGCCCCGACGCGCAGATCCGCGAATTCGCCCAAGGCCCCCTGGGCATGCGTGACCTGAACCTGAGCGATCACCCCTATCCGCTGAAAGTCCTGGTCAGCCAGCTGCCGGCCAAGGAACAGCGCCCGACCCTGCGCTTTCTGATCGCCATCGACACCGACACCTTCCACCAGACCCAGCATCAGTTGCTGATGGCCCTGATCGGCCTGGCCATTGTCGGCGTGCTGCTGGCCTCGGCCCTGGGCTACTGGGTGGCGCGGATCGGCCTCAAGCCGCTGATCAAGCTCTCCCAGGAAGCCCAGCGCCTGGCACCGCCACGGCTGTCCGGGCGCCTGCAATTGTCGCCACTGCCGCCGGAACTGAAGCAGTTCGTCAATTCCTTCAACTCCACGTTGGAACGGGTCGAACACGCCTACTCGCGCCTGGAGTCGTTCAACGCCGATGTGGCCCACGAACTGCGCTCGCCCCTGACCAACCTGATCGGCCAGACCCAGGTCGCCCTGACCCGGGGGCGCTCGGCGGAGCATTACTTCGAGGTACTGCAATCGAACCTCGAAGAGCTGGAGCGGCTGCGTTCGATCATCAACGACATGCTGTTCCTGGCCAGTGCCGACCAGGGCAGCAAGGCCACCAAGCTCACCACCAGTTCCCTGGCGGCGGAAGTGGCAACGACCCTGGACTACCTGGACTTCATCCTCGAAGACGCCCAGGTCAGGGTCGAGGTCCAGGGCGATGCCCAGGTGCGGATCGAGGTTGCCCACCTGCGCCGGGCCCTGATCAACCTGCTGAGCAACGCGGTGCAGCACACCGCAGCCGGGGAAGTGATCCAGGTGCGGATCGAGGTCCAGGAACACCAGGTGGCGATCGCCGTCAGCAACCCGGGGCAGGACATTGCCAGTGAACACCTGCCACGGCTGTTCGAGCGTTTCTACCGGGTGGATGCCTCGCGCAGCAACAGCGGTGCCAATCACGGCCTGGGGCTGGCCATCGTCAAGGCCATCGCCCTGATGCATGGCGGCGATGTGTTCGTGCGCAGTGACCGGGGCATCAATACCTTCGGCCTGTACCTGCCTCTCTGACTCGGAACTCTCGGATTCTCGGATTCTCGGATTCTCGGATTCTCGGATTCTGTAGGAGCCGGTTTGCCGGCGAAGGCGTCAACACATCCGGCGCAAGGCGATAGGGCGCGTTCGCTGGCAAGCCAGCTCCTACTATTGTTTTTTTTGTAACAGTCCTTATCCTGTTCGGCTCTTTTTCCAACAGCCACGTGGTTATATTTTTGTCGCACCGAATTGAACTTGCTCTGCAAGAAGGTCTTCAGAAATGTCCAACAGTATGGGTATCGCCAGCGCGTTTGTTTTGTCTTCCCTGTTCGTGGCACCAATGGCCATGGCCGAAGAATCCCAGGGATTCGTGGCAAGAAATGCCGCACGCGCCGCCGCTTTCGAACAAGCCCAGATCGCCCAGGCAGCCCAGCAGCAAAACACTCAGCAAGCCCAGAAGATCACTGCCGAGCAAAGCAAGAGCGACACTCAGAAAGACAGTTGATCCTAGCTTTCGACTTGTTTCCCTCGACAACTTCTCTGCTTTCAACCCGGGAGTAAGTTGTCTTAAAGCCGCTGAGTTCAGCGGCTTTTTTTTGCCGTATGGAAACCCTCGGCACACTCGTCATACCCAGAACAAGAAACACCCGAATTCACAATAAGAAGCCATTGTCGTTCACCAAAGGAGCTAAACGTTGTTCAAGACCTCACTAAAGATCAGCCCCCTGTTCATTGCAATCGCCGCAACGATCCCGACACTCGGGCAAGCCGCCGAAGAAACGAAGGCCGAGGGTTTTGTCGAGGGTTCAAGCCTCAAGCTCAACGCCCGCAACTACTACATGAACCGCAACCGCCTGCAGCAGAACAAAGACAACATCGAATGGGGCCAGGGTTTTCTCGGCGTCTTCGAGTCGGGCTACACCCAGGGCACCGTGGGTTTCGGCCTTGATGCCAACGCCATGCTCGGCCTCAAGCTGGACGGTGGTGGCGGCACCACCAAGTCGAGCATCCTGCCTATCAGCGACGATGGCCGGCACAAGGCACCCGGCTCGTTCTCCACCGCCGGCGCCACCTTGAAAATGCGGGCCTTCGATACCGAGCTCAAGGCTGGCGACCTGTTCCTCAACAACCCGGTGATCGCCGGTGGCATGAGCCGCATGCTGCCCCAGACCTTCCGCGGCGTGAGCCTGACCAACCACAGCTTCGACGGCTGGTTGATCGAGGGCGGCCAGGCCAGCTTCACCAAGCCGTACAACCAGAGTGGACACAAACGCATCGGTACTTCCTACGGCAGCCTGCGCGAGGGCGACGAGAGCCTGCACCTGAACTGGGCCGGCATGGCCTGGAGCGGCGTGCCAGGGCTGACCAGCAGCCTCTACGCGTCCGAACTCAAGGACATCTGGAACCAGTACTACTACGACCTGGACTACACCTACGCGGTCAACGAACTGGTCAGCCTCAACCCGGGCCTGCACTTCTATCACACTCAGGACACCGGCCAGGCGCTGCTGGGCAACATCGACAACAACACCTACAGCCTGCACTTCACCGTCGGCGTGGGTAACCACAGCGTCACCGCGGCCTATCAGCGGGTCAACGGCAACACACCGTTCGACTACATCGCCCAGGGCGACAGCATCTACCTGGACAACTCCCAGCAGTATTCGGACTTCAACGGCCCCAACGAGCGTTCGTGGAAGCTCAAGTACGCCTATGACTTTGCCGGTCTCGGCCTGCCGGGCCTGACTTCGGCGCTGTCCTACTCGCGCGGCGAGCTGGACCTGACCAAGGTCGATCCGGCCAGCCGCGGCTATGCCAGCTGGTACAGCGCCGACGGCAAGAACGCCAAGCACTGGGAGCGCGACCTGGACCTCAAGTACGTGGTGCAGGGCGGCAGCGCCAAGGACCTCGCCGTACGCCTGCAGTGGGCCACCAACCGTGGCGGCAACGGCTACGGCGCGCTGGACAACGACACCGACGAATACCGGGTGATCGTCGACTACCCGATCAACGTCTTCTAAGCCACTCAAACAAAAAGACCAGCATGTTTTGCTGGTCTTTTTTTTATCGGAGATTTATACAAGCGCGCAGGCGTGACCGATTTCTGTAGCCCACGTCCACACTAGACTCAAAACTGTCGACGCAGCAGAAATCAAAATCATGAACGTGAGTAGTGCGACACCCCGCACAGGGAAGATCGCGTCAAATACCGAGCGCCTGCTGATCCTCTCCAGCTCGCTGATCGTTGTAGCCATTCTCGGCATCGTCACCTACCTGTTGATCCGCGAACACGCCGCTGCCGAACAGGCTGCCACACGTGCCGCCAACAACATCGTGCAACTGATCGACGCCGATGTATTGCGCAACGTCGAGCTCTACGACCTGTCTCTCAAGGGACTGATCAGTGCCGCGCAACGTGACGATCTGAAGGATGTTTCGGCGTCCATACGTCACCTGGCGCTGTTCGACCGGGCCACCGCAGCGCCCTACAAGGGCGACATCCTGCTGCTGGACAGGCACGGCGACGTGCTGGCCGACTCGGCCTCGGTCGTGCCGCGCACGGGCAACTACGCCGATCGCGAGTACTTTCGATCGCACATCGACAATCCGGACCCGAGGATGATGATCAGCCCGCCGTTCCGCGCGCGCACCGCCGATCACGACTGGCGGATCAGCTTCAGCCGCCGGCTCAGCGACGAGCATGGCCAGTTCATCGGGGTGGCCGAAGCGGCCATGCGCCTGAGCTACTTCAACGAGCTGTTCAGAAATCTGGATATCGGTCGCAACGGTACGATCAACCTGGTGAGCCGCGACGGCGTTCTGCTGGCCCAGCAACCGCCGCTGGCAGACGACCTGATAGGCAAGAACTTCAGCAGCCGCCCCAACTTCGTCCGCATTCTGCGTGAAGGCAACGGCAGCTTCAGCAGCGTCTCCAGCGTTGATCAGAAGCAACGGCTGTACACCTTTTCCCAGGTCGGCGATCTGCCCCTGATCGTGATTGTCGCGCTGTCCATCGACGAGGTCTTCGGAGCCTGGCAACGCACCGCGGTGCTGATCAGCGGCGCCACTGGCGCCCTCTGCATCGCCCTGTTCTGGCTGACCTGGCAGTTGTGCCGCGAACTGCGGCGCCGGCAGAGCGCCGAGCAGGAACTGGCGCGCCTGGCAGCCGTCGATGCCCTCACCGGCCTGGCCAATCGCCGTACCCTGGACCAGGTGCTGGGCAACGAATGGTCGCGGGCTCGGCGCGCCAACCTGCCGTTGTCGCTATTGATGGTCGATGTCGATCACTTCAAATCCTTCAACGACCGCTTCGGCCATCCGCTGGGGGACCAGGCCTTGCGTGCGGTGGCACAGAGCATTGGCGCCTGCGTCGGGCGCCCATCGGACTTGGCGGCGCGCTATGGCGGCGAGGAGTTTGCGGTCATCCTGCCAGGTACCGACAGTGCCGGCGCCGCCGTACTCGCCGAGAAGATCCGCACCAGCATCGCCGCCTTGCCGGCCATCAGCGAACACGCCGCGCCGCTGACCGTGAGCATTGGCATCAACACCTGGTCGGGTAACGCCGATATCGGTCTTGAACAATGGGTGAGCGACGCCGACAAGGCGCTGTATCAGGCCAAGTACAGCGGGCGCAACCGGGTGGTTTCCAACATGTCCCAGGGCGGCTCCAAGCGCGGCGCTTGAAACCGCAGGCATAAAAAAAGGCCATCCGGGGGGATGGCCTTCAAAAACAAAAGGAAAGAGAGAGTGACTTACACGGCCGCAACCGGACGCATGTAAGAGATCGGTGCAGTGCTGGCATCTTCGAAGGTCACGACTTCCCAGGCATCTTTCTGCTCAATCAACTTGCGCAGTAGCTGGTTGTTCAGTGCATGGCCCGACTTGAAGCCTTTGAACTCACCTATCAGGCTGTTGCCCAGCAGGTAGAGGTCGCCAATTGCATCCAGGATCTTGTGCTTGACGAATTCGTCTTCGTAGCGAAGACCGTCTTCATTCAGTACGCCATCCGAATCGACCACAATTGCGTTTTCCACGCTGCCGCCGAGTGCGAGGTTGTGCTTGCGCAGGTACTCGATATCACTCATGAAACCAAAGGTACGGGCGCGGCTGACTTCTTTTACAAACGAAGTACTGGAGAAGTCCACGCTTGCACTCTGGGTGCGGTCACGGAAAACCGGGTGATCGAAATCGATCTCGAAGCTCACTTTAAAACCATCGAAAGGCACGAAAGTGGCGCGCTTGTCGCCGTCTTCCACGGTCACTTCACGAAGGATGCGGATGAACTTTTTAGCTGCGTCCTGTTCTTCGAGGCCAGCAGATTGAATCAGGAATACGAAGGGTCCGGCACTGCCATCCATGATCGGGACTTCAGACGCGGAGAGCTCGACGTAGGCGTTATCGATGCCCAGGCCAGCCATGGCCGAGAGCAAGTGCTCCACCGTGTCCACTTTGACGTCACCGTTGACCAGAGTGGTCGACATCGTGGTTTCGCCAACATTTTCCGCGCGAGCAGGAATCTGCACCACAGGGTCCAGGTCGGCACGACAAAACACAATGCCGGTGTCGACAGGCGCAGGCTTGAGGGTCAGGTATACCTTCTCCCCGGAATGCAGGCCTACACCTGTGGCACGGATAATATTCTTCAGGGTGCGTTGTTTAATCATGGCTTGGGCCGCTTCAGCGCAAATTGCGAACTGGTATCAACAAAGGCTGGCGATAATAGCAGACCATGCCTTTGCTGAACACCAATCACCCTAATACCCCTGATGCATTCCATCAATCGGCCTGACGACGCAGGAATGCCGGGATGTCCAGGTAGTCCAGATCATCTTGCGGATTCAGCTTCGCCGCGGTCGCTGCGTTCGACTGCGCCTGATTGCGCATGACGGTCGGACGGTCCAGGTCACGGTAGTTCACCGACGGCAGTTCCTGGCGAGCAGGGGCTGGCGCTTGGGACTGGGCGGACATGGAAGTCTGGACGGTGTTGTCGATGACCTTCACAGGCTTCTCGATTTTTGCGCCCAGGCCGGTGGCCACTACGGTTACATGCAGCTCGTCACGCATGTCCGGATCGATAACGGTACCGACCTTGACCATGGCGTGTTCGGAAGCGAAGGCCTCGATGATGCTACCCACGTCGGAGTACTCGCCCAGGGACAAGTCAGGACCGGCGGTGATGTTCACCAGGATGCCGCGTGCGCCTTCCAGGTTCACGTCTTCCAGCAGCGGGTTGCGGATCGCCGCTTCAGTGGCTTCACGTGCACGGTTCGGACCGCTGGCGCAGCCAGTGCCCATCATCGCCATGCCCATTTCGCTCATCACGGTACGTACGTCGGCGAAGTCGACGTTGATCATGCCCGGACGCTTGATGATGTCGGAAATACCGCGAACGGCACCGGCCAACACGTCGTCCGCCTTGGCGAAAGCCGACAGCAGGCTGGCGTCCTTGCCGAGGATGGTCAGCAGTTTCTCGTTGGGGATGGTGATCAACGAGTCGACGCTTTCGCTCAGCGCGCGGATGCCCTCATCGGCGATCTGCATGCGCTTGCGGCCTTCGAACGGGAACGGACGGGTCACCACCGCAACGGTGAGAATGCCCATTTCCTTGGCCACTTCAGCAATGATCGGCGCCGCACCGGTACCGGTACCGCCGCCCATGCCGGTGGTGATGAACACCATGTTGGTGCCCGCCAGTACTTCAGCGATACGCTCACGGTCTTCCAGGGCGGCTTGACGGCCGACTTCCGGATTGGCACCCGCACCCAGGCCCTTGGTCACGCCGGTACCCAGTTGCAGGATGGTCCGCGCGCCGATGTTTTTCAGCGCTTGAGCATCAGTGTTGGCGCAGATGAACTCGACGCCTTCGATGTTGCTCTTGACCATGTGATTGACCGCGTTGCCGCCGCCACCGCCAACACCGATAACCTTGATTACCGGACTTTGCGGGATGTTGTCTACGAGTTCGAACATTTTCCCTCTCCTTTCATTTCTCTAGTTTTTCGCCTACTGCCTACTGCTTTGAAACGGTGTTGCGGTAAATCTTTAGAAGTTGCCCTGTACCCAGCTCTTGATGCGATCGAGCAGTGCCGCCTTGGGCTCGTCGCTGCTGTAGCTGTCGCGGCTGCCGATGCCGGAGAACGAGATGCCGTCGGACTGTTTCTGCAGCCCATACAGCAGCAAGCCGACACCGGTGGAATAGATCGGGTTGCGCACCACGTCGGACAGGCCCTTGACACTGTGGGGTACGCCCAGGCGAACCGGCATGTGGAAAATTTCCTCGGCCAGTTCCACCGCGCCTTCCATCTTCGAAGTGCCGCCAGTGAGCACGATGCCCGCCGGGATCAGGTCTTCGTAGCCACTGCGGCGCAGTTCGGCCTGGATCAGGGTGAACAGTTCGTCGTAACGCGGTTCGACCACCTCGGCCAGGGCCTGGCGCGACAGTTCGCGCGGTGGGCGGTCGCCAACGCTTGGCACCTTGATGGTTTCGCCGGCACCGGCCAGCTTGGCCAGGGCGCAGGCGTAACGGATCTTGATTTCCTCGGCGTACTGGGTCGGGGTACGCAGGGCCATGGCGATGTCGTTGGTCACCTGGTCGCCGGCAATCGGAATCACCGCGGTGTGGCGGATCGCGCCTTCGGTGAAGATCGCCATGTCGGTGGTGCCGCCGCCGATGTCCACCAGGCACACGCCCAGCTCTTTCTCGTCGTCGGTGAGCACCGAGTAGGCCGAAGCCAGTTGCTCGAGGATGATGTCGTCGATTTCCAGGCCGCAGCGGCGCACGCATTTTTCGATATTCTGCGCGGCATTCACTGCACAGGTGACCACGTGCACCTTGGCTTCCAGGCGTACGCCGGACATGCCCAGGGGTTCACGCACGCCTTCCTGGTTGTCGATCACGTAATCCTGCGGCAGGGTGTGCAGAACCCGCTGGTCAGCCGGGATCGCCACGGCCTGGGCAGCGTCGAGGACCCGCTCCAGGTCCGCCGAGCTGACTTCACGGTCGCGAATCGCCACGATGCCGTGGGAGTTCAGGCTGCGGATGTGATTGCCCGCCACACCGACGAACGCCGAGTGGATACGGCAGCCCGCCATCAGTTGCGCCTCTTCCACCGCACGCTGGATCGACTGCACGGTGGATTCGATATTCACCACCACGCCCTTCTTCAGGCCGCGGGAAGGATGGGTGCCGATGCCGACGATTTCCAGCGAGCCATCGGCCGCGACTTCGCCCACCAGCGCCACAACCTTGGAGGTACCGATATCCAGGCCGACGATCATTTTGCCGCTTTGCACATTTGCCATGGTCCTGCCTCTTCTTAATTCTTCGCGACGGCAGGTTGCGCCGTCGTGGGTGCCGCCGGATCGCGCCAGCCGACGGCCAGGCCGTTGGCGTAGCGCAGATCGATGCGCGCGATGTTCGTGATCTGTTCTTTCAGCGTTTTTTCATAAATGGCAATGAAGCGGCGCATCTTCTCCACCAGGTGATCGCGGCCCAGGAGCAGTTCGATACCCGGGCCGGCACTGCCGGCGCCGGTGGTCAGGAACCAGCTGCCGCGCTCGCGCAGCTCCAGACGGGCGATCGAAAAGCCCAGCGGCCGCAGCATCTGGCTCAACACCTGATACTGCTGCATCACTTGCTGCTGGGCCCGCTGCGGCCCGAACAACTGCGGCAAGTGCTCATAGTTCGCCAGTTCACGCGGGGTGAAGGCCTGGCCCTGGTTGTTCAACAGCGCCTCGTCGCCCCAGCGGGCCACCGGCAGTTGTTCTTCCAGGCGAATCACCACTTGGTCCGGCCACACCCGACGTACCTCGGCGTGGGCGATCCAGGGCATCTGCTCCAGCTCGGTGCGCATGCTCGCCAGGTCGATGGTGAAGAAGCTCGCCGCGACATAAGGCGCGATCCGCTGCTGCACCGCCTGCTGGCTGATGTAGCTCAAGTCCCCCTGCACCGCGATCTTGGTGATCGGGCGGTCGGCGTACGGCAGCAGGCGCTGGGCCCCTTCATAGGTGCCAAACCCCAGAGCCACCAGCAGCACCGGCCAGAACAAGCTTTTCAGAAAGCCGAAGTTGGCTTTCGGCAGGCGCGCCGACATCGGCTCTTTGGCCACCATTCGGCTGGCACCCCGCGGCACCGGCTTGCGGCCGGGTGCGGGTTGCTGATGACGAAGCGACGCGCCTTGCATGGACTTAACCTCTCGCCTCAAGACTGGCTGCCAGGATGGCCAATACCAGTTGCTGGAAATCCAGGCCGGCCGCGCGGGCCGCCATCGGAACCAGACTGTGATCGGTCATGCCCGGAGCGGTATTCACTTCCAGGAACCAGAACTGCCCCTGGGCGTCCTGCATCACGTCGGCACGTGCCCAACCGGCGATACCGAGCGCCTCACAGGCTTTCGCCGTGAGTTCCATGAGTTCCTGTTCCTTGGAGCTGTCGAGCCCGCACGGGATCCGGTACTGGGTATCGGAAGCCAGGTACTTGGCGTCGTAGTCGTAAAATGTGTGGGGAGTGCCCAGGGCGATGGGTGGCAGCACCTGGTCACGCAGGGTCGCGATGGTGAACTCCGGACCCTGGATCCATTGCTCGACCAACACTTGCGAATCGTAGGTACTGGCCGCCTTCCATGCGTCGATCAATTCGGACGCGGAAGTCACCTTGGCCATACCGATACTGGAGCCTTCATGAGCCGGTTTGACGATCAAAGGCAGGCCCAGTTCCGCCACCGCGGAAATACAATCGGCCTCGGAGCTCAATACGGCGTGGCGCGGCGTCGGAATGCCCAGGCTGTGCCAGACCTGCTTGGTACGCAGTTTGTCCATGGCCAGGGCCGAAGCGAGGATGCCGCTGCCGGTGTAAGGAATCCCCAGGCACTCCAGCAGCCCTTGCATGCTGCCGTCTTCACCGCCACGACCGTGGAGAATGATGAAGGCACGATCGATCTTCTCGCTCAAGAGACGTTGCAGCAGATCATCGCCGACGTCGATGCCGAAGGCGTTCACACCGCCGCTCTGCAGCGCTTCAAGCACGGCCTTGCCGGACTTGAGCGACACTTCGCGTTCGGCGCTCTTGCCACCGTAAAGAACGGCGACGCGACCGAAATCGCTCGGTTTCACGGTAGAGAACAGGTTGGCGTAGGCAGCGGTCATTTCGCCCCCTTGCCAGCGGCTACAGCACCGGCGAACAGCGGGCTGCCGAGCAGTTTTGGCGCCAGGCCACCGATGTCACCGGCACCCTGACACAGCAGGATGTCACCGGCGCGCAGCAACGGCTTGACCAGCGGTGCCAGGTCGACCCCACGCTCGATGTAGATCGGGTCCAGTTGGCCACGCTGACGGATGCTGTGGCACAACTGACGGCTGTCGGCGCCCGGGATCGGCTCTTCGCCGGCCGGGTAGACCTCCATCAGCAGCAATACGTTGGCATCGGCCAGTACCTGCACGAAGTCGTCGTACAGGTCGCGGGTACGGCTGAAACGGTGCGGCTGGTAGACCATCACCAGGCGGCGTTCCGGCCAGCCACCGCGCACGGCCTTGATCACCGCAGCGACTTCGGTCGGGTGGTGACCGTAGTCGTCCACCAGCATCACGTTGCCCCCTTCCACTGGCAGTTCGCCATAGACCTGGAAGCGTCGGCCCACACCCTGGAAGCCCGACAGGCCCTGGACAATGGCTTCATCGCTGATGCCTTCGTCGGTGGCGATGCAGATGGTCGCCAGGGAGTTCAGCACGTTGTGGTTGCCCGGCATGTTCACCGACACGTCCAGCGGCTCGCGGTCGCGACGCAGTACGGTGAAGAAGGTCTGCATGCCTTGCTGGCGTACATTGATGGCGCGCACGTCGGCTTCTTCGCTGAAGCCGTAGGTCACGGTCGGACGCTTGACCTGCGGCAGGATCTCGCGCACCACCGGATCGTCCAGGCACATCACTGCCAGCCCGTAGAACGGCAGGTTGTGCAGGAAGTCGACAAAGGTTTTCTTCAGTTTGTTGAAGTCACCGTCGTAGGTCGCCATATGGTCGGCGTCGATGTTGGTGACCACAGCCACCAGCGGTTGCAGGTGCAGGAAGCTGGCATCGCTTTCGTCGGCTTCGGCAATCAGGTAACGGCTGGTGCCCAGTTGTGCATTGGTGCCCGCTGCATTCAGCCGCCCGCCGATGACGAACGTCGGGTCCAGGCCGCCAGCGGCGAATACCGAGGCCAGCAGGCTGGTGGTGGTGGTCTTGCCGTGGGTGCCGGCCACGGCCACGCCGTGACGGTAGCGCATCAGTTCGGCGAGCATTTCCGCCCGCGGCACCACTGGAATACGCCGTTCCAGAGCGGTGGCAACTTCCGGGTTGGAGGTGTTCACGGCGCTGGAAACCACCAGCACATCGGCATTGGCAGCGTTCTCGGCGCGGTGGCCGATGAAAATCTGTGCGCCAAAGGACTCCAGGCGCTCGGTAACCGGCGATGCCTTGAGGTCGGAACCGGAAACCTGGTAGCCCAGGTTCAGCAGCACTTCAGCAATCCCGCACATGCCCACGCCGCCGATACCGACGAAGTGGATGCGGCGGATGCGGCGCATTTCCGGCTGCGGCATGGCTTTCTGATTCTCAACCATGGGCCACCTCCAGGCAGATATTCACTACGTCGTGGGTGGCGCCGGGCTTGGCCAGGCGGCGGGCGGCCTGGGCCATGTTGTCGAGTCGTTCTGGTTGCATCAAAACCTCTGTCAGGCGAGCGGCAAGGTCCGCAGCACCAGTCGTTCTTTGCGGCATCAGGAAGGCAGCACCTTCACGAGCCAAATATTCGGCATTGCGGGTCTGGTGGTCGTCGATCGCGTGGGGCAAAGGCACCAGCATCGAGGGCAGACCGGCGGCAGCCAGTTCGCTGACGGTCAACGCGCCTGCGCGACAGACCACCAGGTCGGCCCAGCCATAGGCTTGGGCCATGTCTTTGATAAAGGGCTGCACCTGCGCCTCGACGCCGGCGGCGCGATAGCGCTCTGCAGTGACTTCATCGTGGTTTTTGCCGGCCTGGTGGAACACCTCCGGGCGCAGCTCGGGGGCGACCTGTGCCAAGGCTTCCGGCAACAGCTTGTTCAACGGCTCTGCGCCCAGGCTTCCGCCCAGGATCAGCAAACGCGCCTTGCGTCCGGCCAGGGCCTCGCGCGGTGTTTCGAGGAACAGTTCGGTGCGTACCGGGTTGCCCGTGGTGCGCCGGCTTTGCGAGGCACCGAAGGTGTCCGGGAAAGCTTCGCAGACTCGGGCAGCCAACGGCACCAGCAGCCGATTGGCGGTACCGGCCACGGCGTTCTGTTCGTGAACGATGACCGGCACCCCGGACAACTTCGCGGCAACTCCACCAGGGCCGGTCACATAACCGCCAAAACCCAGGACACAGACCGGCTTCAACTGGCGAATGACCCGCCACGCCTGGAGCACGGCCTTGATCAACACGAACGGCGCCTTGAGCAGGGACAGCTTGCCCTTGCCCCGCAAACCGCTGACGTTGATCAGGTGCAACGGCAACCCGGCCGCAGGCACCAGATCGTTTTCGATGCCACGTGGGGTGCCTAGCCAGTGCACGGTGTAGCCACGGGCCTGGAACTCGCGGGCGCAGGCCAGTGCCGGGAACACGTGGCCTCCGGTGCCGCCGGCCATGATCAGGACATTAGCGCCCATGGCTCGGCTCCTCGGCAAAGTCACTTTCACTGAACTCCATCTCTTCACTGCCCAGGTGGGTCCTGCTCTCCCATTCGATACGCAGCAACAACCCCAGACAGGCGCAGCAGATCACCAGCGAGCTGCCGCCATAACTGAGGAAAGGCAAGGTCAGGCCCTTGGTCGGCAACAGGCCGACGTTCACCCCGATGTTGATCAGGAATTGACCAATCCACAGAAACGACAGTCCGTAGGCGACATAGGCGGCAAAGAACTGCTTGGCCTTTTCCGCCCACAGGCCGATGTACATGCCGCGGATACAGACAAAGACGAACAGCGCCACCGTGCACAGCGAACCGACGGCGCCCAGCTCTTCAGCCAGTACCGAGAACACGAAGTCTGTGTGGGCCTCCGGCAGGTAGAACTGTTTCTGCACGCTGTTGCCCAGGCCGACGCCCAGCCACTCGCCGCGACCAAAGGCGATCAACGCCTGGGACAGCTGGTAGCCGGCACCGAACTGGTCGGCCCAGGGGTCGGCGAAGTTGGTCAGACGAGCCATACGATAGGGTTGCATCTGGATCAGCAGCACCACCGCGGCAACCGCCAGCACCACCATCAGGGAAAACCGGAACAGCCCGACCCCTCCCAGGAACAGCATGGCCGCAGCGGCGCCCATCATTACGACAGTGGCGCCGAAGTCCGGCTCCATCAGCAGCAGGCCAGCCATGGGCAGCAGCACGATGAACGGCTTGAAGAAGCCCATCCAGCTCTCGCGCACTTCTTTCTGGCGCCGCACCAGGTAACCGGCGAGGTAGATCACCACGAACACCTTGGCGATCTCGGAAGGCTGGACGTTGAAAAAGCTGAAGCCGATCCAGCGCATCGAACCGTTCACTTCCCGGCCGATCCCCGGAATGATCACCATCACCAGCAGGCCAAAGGCACCGATCAGCATCAACCAGCCCAGGCGCTGCCAGGTGGCGATCGGGATCATCATGGTTACGATGCAGGCCCCCAGGCCCAGCAGGATGTAGATCAGGTGGCGAATCATGTAGTACAGGGCGCTGCCCGACTGCGCCGCCGCCACTTCAGTGGAGGCCGAGGCAATCATGACCAGGCCCAGGCCGAGCAGGGTCAGGCAACCGGCGAGCATCGGGAAATCGAGGTCGATGCCCCGACCGGTGATGATCGGCGATGGATAGGGCTTGATGATGTTTCTCAGGTTCATGCCAGTTCCTCCACAACGCGGACGAACTGGTGGCCACGGTCTTCGTAGTTCTTGAACATGTCGAAACTGGCGCAGGCCGGCGACAGCAGCACCACATCACCGGGCTGGGCAGTGACGCGGCATTGCTCCACGGCTTCCTGCAGCGAGCCGACACGAATCAGCGGCACGGCGTCACCGATGGCTTCGCCGATCTGATCGGAGTCGCGCCCCATCAGGATCACCGCGCGGCAATTAGCCGCCACCGGGCCGCGCAGATCCTTGAAGTCGGCGCCCTTGCCGTCACCACCGGCGATCAGCACGATCTTGCCTTCGATGTCGGCGCCAAGGCCTTCGATGGCCGCCAGGGCGGCGCCCACGTTGGTGGCCTTGGAGTCGTTGTAGTACGCCACGCCATCCAGGTCGCGAACCCACTGGCAGCGATGCTCGAGGCCGGCGAAAGTGCGCAGCGCCGCGAGCATGGCGTCGAACGGCAAGCCCACTGCATGACCCAGGGCCAAGGCTGCCAGGGCGTTGGACTGGTTATGGGCGCCGCGGATCTTCAGCTCGCGCACGGGCATCAGGTTCTGGAACTCGAAGGCCAGGTACTTCTCGCCGTCCTCTTCGCGCAGGCCGAAGGCCTTGAAATCAGGCTTGCTCAGGCCGAAGGTCCAGCATGGCAGGCCTTCACCGATCAATGGCCGGGTCAGAGCGTCCTGGCGGTTGAACACCACCTGCCGGGCGCCACGGAAGATCCGGTGCTTGGCCAGGTGGTAGGCCGGCAGGCCGCTGTAACGGTCCATGTGGTCTTCGCTGATGTTGAGCACGGTGGCCACTTCGGCGCCCAACTGGTCGGTGGTCTCCAGCTGGAAGCTGGACAGTTCCATCACGTACAGCTCGACGTCATCGCTGAGCAGGTCCAGGGCCGGGGTCCCGAGGTTGCCGCCGACCGCCACGCGCTTGCCCGCCGCCGCTGCCATCTCGCCCACCAGGGTGGTCACGGTGCTCTTGGCGTTGGAACCACTGATTGCCACGATCGGTGCCTTTGCGTTACGCGCGAACAGCTCGATATCACCGGACAATTTCACCCCACGGGCTGCAGCAGCCTGCAGGGCCGGGGTCGCCAGGGCCAGGCCGGGGCTCACGTAGAGCTCGTCGGCACGGCACAGGAAGTCCACGTCCAGCTCGCCACAACGCACCTCCACCTGCGGGTAGTCACGCCGCAGCGTGGCCAGCTCAGGTGGATTTTCCCGCGTATCGGCCACCGCAAAGGCAACGCCCCGGCTCGCCAGGAAGCGAACCAGGGACATGCCGCTCTTGCCGAGGCCGACAACGATGCGGAAGTGGTCAGAAGCGATCAGAGACACTCGTTCTACCTCAGCTTCAGGGTGGCAAGGCCGATCAGCACCAGAATCACGGTGATGATCCAGAAACGGACGATCACGCGCGGCTCGGGCCAGCCCTTGAGTTCAAAATGGTGGTGAATCGGCGCCATGCGAAACACACGGCGGCCGGTCAACTTGAAGGAGGCAACCTGGATCACCACGGACAGGGTTTCCATCACGAACACGCCGCCCATGATGAACAGAACGATTTCCTGACGGACGATGACCGCGATAGTGCCCAGGGCCGCGCCCAGCGCCAGGGCGCCAACATCACCCATGAACACCTGCGCCGGGTAAGTGTTGAACCACAAGAAGCCCAGGCCCGCGCCAATCAGCGCACCACAGAAGACAATCAGCTCTCCCGCCCCGGGGACATAGGGAATCAGCAGGTATTCGGCGAACTTCACGTTACCCGACAGGTAGCAGAAGATCCCCAGCGCACCGCCCACCATCACCGTCGGCATGATCGCCAGGCCATCGAGGCCATCGGTCAGGTTGACCGCGTTGCTCGAACCGACGATGACGAAATAGGTCAGGACCACGAAGCCGATGCCAAGGGGAATGCTCACGTCCTTGAGCATCGGAATCAGCAGAGTGGTTTCCACCGGACTCTGGGCAGTCATATAAAGGAAGATCGCCGCGCCCAGGCCGAACACCGATTGCCAGAAATACTTCCAGCGGCTGGGCAGGCCACGGGAATTCTTCTCGATCACCTTGCGATAGTCGTCGACCCAGCCGATGGCGCCAAAGGCCAGGGTCACCAGCAACACGACCCACACATAGTGGTTGCGCAGGTCGGCCCACAGCAGGGTGCTGATACCGATGGCCGAGAGAATCAGCGCGCCGCCCATGGTCGGTGTGCCCGATTTGGACAGGTGAGATTGCGGACCATCGTTACGCACGGACTGGCCGATCTGGCGGTTCTGCAGAGTACGGATCATCCACGGCCCCAGGCACAGCGCCAAAGACAGCGCAGTCAGTACCCCGAGGATCCCGCGCAGGGTCAGGTACTGAAAGACCGCGAAGCCTTTGTAGAACTGTTGCAGGTACTCCGCTAGCAGCAGCAGCATCAATGTTTCTCCGTACTGGAGCCGCACAAAGCCGCGACGATGTTTTCCATCACCGCGCTGCGCGATCCTTTGATCAAAATGGTGGTATTTGGGTCTCGCTCGACGCCCAGGGCGGCAATCAGGTCAGCCTGGCTGGCGAAGTGGCGCGCGTGCTCGCCGAAGGCGGCAACGGCATGAGCCATCATCGGGCCTACGGCGTAGAGGGCCGAAACCTTGCCAGCGGCATATGCACCTACTTCGCGGTGCCCCTGCTCCGCCCACTCGCCCAACTCGCCGATGTCTCCGAGCACCAGGACGGTGCGGCCGGAAAAGCCGGCGAGTATATCAACGGCGGCGCACATTGAGGTGGGGTTTGCGTTGTAAGTGTCATCAATGACCCGCATGCCGTTCTTGGCCAGTTGGGCGACGGTACGCCCCTTGACCGGCTGCACCGCATTCAGGCCGGTGACGATGCCGAACAGCGAGACGCCCATGGCGTGGGCCGCGGCTGCCGCAGCCAGGGCATTGGCAACGTTATGGGTGCCCAGCAGGTTCAATTGCACCGCCTCCACACCCTTGGGGCTGTGCAACTTGAAGGATGGGCAGCCACGGGCATCGCGACCGATATCGGAGGCAAAGAAATCGGCAGAGCTGTCAGTCAGGGCGAAGCTCAGCACCTGACGGCCGGCAGCACGGGCCTTCCAGATAGGGAAAGCCTTGTCGTCCAGGTTGAGCACGGCGATCCCGGCGCTATCGAGGCCCTCCAGGATTTCCCCCTTGGCCTCGACAATCTTCTCCGGCCCGCCAAACTCACCGACGTGAGCGGTACCGGCGTTATTGATGATCGCTACGTGGGGGCGAGTCATGGCCACGGTGTAGGCAATCTCGCCGATGCGCGAAGCGCCCAGCTCTATCACTGCGGCTGTGTGTTCCGGGGCCAGTTCCAGCAGGGTCAGGGGCGCACCCAGGTCATTGTTCAGGTTGCCCCGAGTGGCGTGTACCGGACCACGGGTGCGCAGGATGCTGGCGAGCATTTCCTTGACCGTGGTCTTGCCGCTGGAGCCGGTTACCGCAGCGACCGGGCGGCTGAACGCGGCGCGATTGAGCGCACCCAACTGCCCCAGCGCCAGGCGAGTGTCCTTGACCAGCAGTTGCGGCAGCGTGCTGTCGGGAACCTCACGTTCAACCAACGCCGCCACGGCGCCCTTGGCCGCCACTTCATTCAAGTAATCGTGGCCGTCAAAACGTGGGCCGGTCAGAGCAATAAACAGTTGGCCGGCCTGAATCGCCCGGCTATCGATACTGACGCCGCTAAAACGAGCATCGCCCGCGATCAGGCGGGCGTCCAATGGAGCCGAGACCTCACTGAGTTGCAGGGCTTTAAGCATGGCCCACCTCCCACGCGGTCAAGGCTTTGTCCGCCTCGGCGAGATCAGAAAAGTCATGTCGCTGGCCGTTTATTTCCTGGTAATCCTCATGGCCTTTACCGGCCAGCACCACCACGTCATCGGCCGACGCGGAAGCGATCAGGCGAGCAATGGCCAACCCGCGACCGGCTACGAATTCCACCTTTTCTGCCGCGCTGAAGCCGGCACGAATATCGTCGAAGATTTGGGCCGGCTCTTCGCTGCGCGGGTTGTCATCAGTCACCAGCACGCCGTCGGCCAGACGCTCGACCACCTCAGCCATCAACGGACGCTTGCCGCGGTCCCGGTCGCCGCCACAACCGAACAGGCACAGCAGGCGGCCCTTGGCATGCGGACGCAGGGCCAGCAAGACTTTTTCCAGGGCATCCGGGGTGTGGGCGTAATCCACCACCACCAGCGGCTGAGTACCACCACCCAGGCGCTGCATGCGTCCGGCGGGGCCTTCAAGCTTGGGCAGGGCCGCAAGAATTTCGTCCAGCGCGTACTCAAGACCCAGCAACGCACCTACCGCAGCCAGCACGTTGCTCAGGTTGAAGCGCCCGAGCAGGCAACTGCGCAGGTGGTGCTCACCCTGCGGGGTCACCAGGGTCGCGCGCACGCCATCATCGTCAAAACGCGCTTCGCGGCAGTACAGATAGGCAGCGGTGTCTTCGAGGCTGTAAGTGATCAGTCGTGACTCATGTTTGTCCGCCGCCAGTTGCCGGCCAAAATCGTCGTCGAGGTTGATCACCCGGCAACGCAGGTCGTTCCAGGCAAAGAGCTTGGCCTTGGCTGCGCCATAGGCTTCCATGGTCCCGTGGTAATCCAGATGGTCACGGGACAGGTTGGTCAGCACCGCCACATCGAAAGCCAGTGCCGCCACGCGCCCCTGATCCAGGCCATGGGACGAGACCTCCATGGCCACCGCCTTGGCTCCTGCATTCTTCAGGTCCGCCAGGGTGGCCTGCACGGCAATCGGGTTCGGCGTGGTGTGCATCCCGCTTTGCAGCGCGCCATGAAACCCGGTCCCCAGGGTACCCACCAGGCCACAACGCTGGCCGAGCAGATCCAGGGCCTGAGCCACCAGTTGGGTAACGCTGGTCTTGCCGTTGGTGCCGGTCACGCCCACCAGGTTCAACTGGCGGCTCGGGTCACCATAGAAGCGCCCGGCTATGTCCGACAGCTGCGCCGCCAGGCCCTTGACCGGAATCAGCGGTACATCGGTCAGCGGCAACACAGTTGCCCCTTCCACTTCATAAGCCACCGCTGCAGCGCCGCGCTGCAGGGCATCGGCAATGTGCGCACGCCCATCGAACTTGGCGCCGGGCACTGCAAGAAACAGGTCCCCGGCCCGCACGTTACGGCTGTCCAGGGTCAACTCACGAATCAGCAGATCGCGACCGGCGTGGGCGAAAATCTTGTTCAGGCTAAGAGACATCAGCCGCGCCCTCCATTGGCTCGTACAGGGGTGCCGGATGCGGCGTTGGCCTGCTGCGTGGTCGGCAGGTTGTCCGGGGTGATGTTCATCAGGCGCAGGGTGCCGGACATCACTTTGCTGAAAACCGGCGCCGATACCAGGCCACCGAAGTAACCGGCTTTGCTCGGTTCGTCGATCACCACCACGATGGCGTAGCGTGGATCACTCATCGGACCGAAGCCGGCGAACAGCGAGCGGTAGGAGTTCTCGGCGTAGCCCTTGGTACCCACCGAGGTCTTGCGCGCGGTACCACTCTTGCCGGCCACGTGATAGGCCGGAACCTGTGCACGGAATACTCCGCGCGGGGCCTCGATCACTTGCTGCAGCATGCCCTGCATGGTCTTGGCGACATTTTCCGGAATCACCTGGGTGGTCTGCGGAGTCTTGTCGGACTTGATCAGTGTCAGCGGCGCAATACGGCCGTTGTTGGCCAATGCGGAAAAGGCGTGCACCAGCTGGATCGCGGTCACCGACAGGCCGTAGCCATAGGACAGGGTCGCGGTTTCCGCCTTGCGCCATTCGCGGTAGTTCGGCAGGTTGCCGACCCGTTCACCAGGGAAGCCGAGCCCCGTGTCCTGGCCCAGACCGATTTTCTGTGCCAGGCGGAAAATGGTTTCGCCGCCGATATCGAAGGCCACCTTACTCATGCCGACGTTACTGGAGTTGATCAGGATGCCGGTCAGGTCGAGTACCGGACCTTCGGTCTTGGAAACGTCACGGATGGTGTATTTGCCCAACTGCAGGGTGCCCGGGTAGACCTCGACGGTATCGCTGGGCTTCCAGCGTCCGGTTTCCAGTGCGGCACTCATGGAGATCGCTTTCATGGTCGAGCCAGGCTCGAACACGTCGATC
The DNA here is from genome assembly GCF_032424515.1 of Pseudomonas sp. JV245A. NCBI lineage: Bacteria > Pseudomonadati > Pseudomonadota > Gammaproteobacteria > Pseudomonadales > Pseudomonadaceae > Pseudomonas > Pseudomonas sp. JV245A. Next base: position 4,964 of record NZ_VYKE01000016.1, on the reverse strand, counting down.
ATCGCGCGGTTGCGCATCATCGCCGGCTGCAGGTTGCGCCGGTTGTTCGGGTTGTAGGTCGGCTGGTTGACCATGGCCAGGATCTCGCCGGTCTTCACGTCCATGATCACCAGGCTGCCAGCCTTGGCACCGTTCTCGACGATGGCGTTGCGCAGCTCGCGGTTGGCCAGGTATTGCAGGCGCAGGTCAATCGACAACGCCAAGGGCTTGCCGGCCTTGGCGTTCTTGGTGACCTGGACGTCCTTGATCAGCCTGCCGCGCCGGTCCTTGATCACCTGGCGCTTGCCCGGAACCCCTGCGAGCCATTCGTCGTAGGCCAGTTCCACCCCTTCGCGACCGCGGTCGTCGATATCGGTGAAACCCACCATGTGCGCGGTTACTTCGCCGGCTGGATAGAAGCGTCGGAATTCCTCGATGCCATAGACACCGGGGACCTTCAGATCCAATACGGCCTGGCCCTGTTCAGGCGTCAGGCCTCGGACCAGATAGATGAACTCTTTATTGGCCTGGGCTTCAAGCCGCTCGGCCAGGGCTTTCGGGTCTTGGCCAAGTGCCATGGCCAGCGCCGGCCAGCGATCCTTGGCCAGCTGCATTTCCTTGGCATTGGCCCAGAGGGTGGTCACGGGCGTACTGACGGCCAGAGGCTCGCCATTGCGATCGGTGATCAGACCGCGGTGCGCGGGAATCGGAATGTGCCGGACACTGCGTGCATCGCCCTGCCCCTTGAGGAAGTCACGGTCGACCACTTGCAGGTCGATGATGCGCCAGGCAATCGCCGACACCATGACCGCCAGCAAACCCAGCACTACACGGAAACGCCATGGATAGAGCGCGCCTTCGAGCTTCATGGCGCCACCATGCGGACTTCGGCCGCGCCGGGAATGTGCATTTTCAACTGTTCGGTGGCCAGCACTTCAATGCGGCTGTGAGCAGTCCAGGTGCTTTGCTCAAGAATAAGACGGCCCCATTCGGCCTGGGCTTTGTCACGCACGCTCAACTCGCCGTACAGCGTATTAAGCAACTGACGGTTCCAGTGGGCGCTGTAGGACACCGCAATCGCGGAAACCAGAACGCCGACGAATAGCAGGAACATGAAAAAGCTTCCGCCCGGAAGTGGCTTGGCGAAAAGCTTGCTCACCGAAGCTTCTCCGCGACGCGCATGACGGCACTGCGGGCACGCGGGTTGGCCTTGAGCTCTGCCTCGGAGGCGAACTGCGCTTTGCCGTGGATCTTGATTTTCGGCACAAAGGCTTCGAAACGTACCGGCAGATTGCGCGGCAGGTTGTCCGATTCGCCCTTGACCAGACGACGCATGAACAATTTGACGATGCGGTCTTCCAGGGAGTGGAAGCTGATCACCACCAGGCGACCACCCACTTCCAGGGACTCCAGTGCAGCTTCAAGGCCAGCCTCGAGATCACCCAGTTCATTGTTGACGTGAATGCGCAGCCCCTGGAAAGCACGGGTAGCCGGGTTCTTGCCCTTCTCCCAAGCCGGGTTGGCGACTTTCAACACTTCAGCCAGATCGGCGGTACGCTCGAACGGCTGGATCTCGCGGCGCTCGACCACGGCTCGCGCCATGCGACCGGAGAAACGCTCCTCGCCGTACTCCTTGAATACCCGGGCAATTTCCTCTACCGGAGCGGTGGCGATGAACTGCGCAGCACTGATGCCGCGAGTCGGGTCCATGCGCATATCCAGCGGGCCGTCATTGAGAAAACTGAAGCCGCGTTCAGGGTCGTCCAGCTGCGGCGAAGACACCCCCAGATCCAGCAGGACACCGCTGACCTTGCCCGCCAGGCCGCGTTCGGCAACTTCCGAACCGAGCTCGGCGAAACTGCGCTGTACAACGACAAAGCGGCCGTCTTCGGCCGCTAGCGCTTGCCCGGTGGCAATCGCCTGGGGATCCTTGTCGAATCCGAGGAGGCGCCCCTGGGGCCCGAGCTTGCTGAGAATCAGCCGGCTATGCCCGCCACGCCCGAAGGTGCCATCCAGATAGCAGCCATCAGGACGTACGGCGAGAGCCTCGACGGCTTCGTCAAGCAGTACGGTGATGTGGTTAAAGCCGCTATCAATAGTCACAGGATCAAATCACGCAGTTCATCAGGCATGGCGCCCGGTTGTTGAATAGCTGCCAGGTCCGCTGCGGAAACAGCATTCCAGGCATCCTCGTCCCACAATTGGAACTTGTTCAGTTGGCCCACCAGCATTGCGCGCTTATCCAACTTGGCATATTCACGCAGGCGCGGAGGCACCAGAAAACGACCACTGCCATCGAGTTCAAGGTCGACGGCGTTACCAATCAGCAAACGCTGCAAACGACGGTTCTCTTCACGAAGAGAAGGCAGTGCGCGCAGTTTGGTTTCAATCAGCTCCCACTCATCGAGGGGGTAAACACACAAACAGGGATCAACGGCATCGATGGTGACGATTAACTGCCCGGAACTTCGCGAAACGAGCTCGTCACGATACCGGCTCGGCATGGCGAGACGGCCTTTTGCATCGAGACTGATAGCGTTAGCTCCGCGAAACACGTCAGCGTTTCTCCAAATTTTAGCGTTTTGCGCTCAAAAAACCCACTTCATGCCACTTTCCGCCACTTGCGCACACTATAGGAATGCGCCCACACCACCGTCAAGGCGCGCGGCGACGGAAAAGCCTTATAGAACGGAGATTTAGGAGACTTAAAGGAGAGGTAACGGGAATTCGAAGGGTGTTTCAGAGCATCAACTTCCGACAGCTCAATAAGCTGCAGCGCGAAGTTAAAGTAATTTATTAAGAGTAAGATTTTTTCGGTATTACAAAAACGCTTCTGCTATTGATTCAAGCAGGGAGGGAAAAGGTGGAGAGTCGATCTGTAAGCCGGGTTCTGTCGAGGACAGTCATTCCTCTACGATGGCCATCACTGGACATCTTTAGCAACCTACCCGGTTCCAGCGCGGGCCACGCCTTGGAACCCTATTTGGTCTTGCTCCGAGTGGGGTTTACCTAGCCACGAACTGTTACCAGACGTGCGGTGCGCTCTTACCGCACCTTTTCACCCTTACCGGCACCGAAGTGCTTAGGCGGTTATTTTCTGTGGCACTTTCCGTAGGCTCACGCCCCCCAGGCATTACCTGGCACTCCGCCCTATGGAGCCCGGACTTTCCTCCCCCCTCTAATTTTCATAGAGGGCAGCGACTGTCCAATCGACTCTCCGCCGCGCAGGTTAACGGCAGAGCGAACGAAGAACAAGCGCTAAAAGCCTTTGGCCACCCTGCTACGCAATTTATTGTTCTTTCTGTTTATCCAGGGCCACCTGATACAGCACATTCTTGCGCTCGCCGGTGATTTCCGCAGCCAAAGCAGCAGCCCGCTTCAGCGGCATTTCCTTGAGCAACAGGTCGAGGATACGCATCGACTCACTACTGATCGCCTCATCACTTTCCGGCGCTGTCCACCCCGCGACCAGCACCACGCACTCCCCACGCTGCTGATTGCTGTCGGACTCGACGAACTGGCGCAGCTCGGAAAGTGGCAGCCCCTTCAGGGTCTCGAAGGTCTTGGTCAATTCACGCGCCAGCAATGCCGGCCGCTCACCACCGAATACCGACTCCATATCCTGCAGGCATTCAAGTATGCGATGCGGCGCCTCATAGAAAATCAGCGTACGCGGCTCTTCCTTGACCGCTTCCAGCCGCGCCCTGCGCCCGACCGCCTTGGCCGGCAGAAAGCCTTCGAAGATGAACCGGTCTGAAGGCAAGCCCGCCGCCGACAACGCCGCGATCAGAGCACAAGCCCCCGGTACTGGAACCACATTGATACCCGCCGCCCGCGCCTGGCGCACCAGGTGGTAGCCGGGATCGGAAATCAGCGGCGTGCCCGCATCGGAGATCAAGGCGACATTATCCCCAGCCAGCAGACGAGTAATGAAGCGACTGCCCTCATCACGCTCGTTGTGCTCATGGCAGGCAGCCAGGGGCGTGGAAATACCAAAGTGCTGCATCAGGCGCTGGGAATGCCGGGTATCTTCGGCAGCGATCAACGACACCTCGCGCAACAGCTTCAAGGCCCGGGCGCTGATATCGTCCAGGTTGCCGATGGGCGTCGCCACCACATAAAGCGAGCCAGCAGCGGAATTCAAAGGACCTGGAGCAGTCAAAGCGCACACCTCTTGATCGGCAAAAGCGCCATTGTAGCGCGTTGAAGCATTCTCAATACGCCTTGCGATCAGCCGGTATGGCGCTGTGCCGCGACCTTTCAGGCAGCCAAGCAACATTTGCTTGAGCTAAATCGACGGTTTATCGCCAGTAACATCGCACCCCAGCCAGCGCTTGGGTACAATTCCACGCTCATTTGATCGAGTATCAGGAACACTTACATGATCGCTTGCCTGCGGCTGTTTCTTGCCCTCTGCCTGGCTACCCTTCTGGTGGCTTGCGCCAGCTCGCCCTCTTCCAGCCTTGGCGAACTTCCACGGACACCGGATGCCAGTATCGAGCAACTGCTCGAACAGGCCGCCACCAGCAAAACTCCGGAAAAAGCAGCCCTGCTGCGCCTGAGCGCCGCCGACCTGGCGTATCGTCAAGGCAATGCCGGACGCGCCGGACAAATCCTGCAGCAAGTGCCGCTGGATCAACTCAAGCCTGCCCAGCAAATCTTCGCCAGCACCCTGTCCGCAGAGCTGGCCCTGGTGCGCAACCAGCCAAAGGCTGCCCTCACCGCACTGAGCCATCCAAGCCTGCAACACCTGAGCGAACTGCCGGCAGCTCAACAGATTCGCACCGGCAGCGTTCATGCTCGCGCACTGGAAGCCGACGGCCAGACATTGGCCGCCGCCAAAGAGCGCATCGTTATCGCGCCCTTGCTCAAGGATGATGCAGCAGCCAAAAACCACGAAGCCATCTGGGCACTGATTGCCGCCCTGCCGACCGATCAGTTGCAGCCTGCCGGCAATGACGACCTGGCCGGCTGGATGAGCCTGG